>CANBQQ010000066.1 GCA_947371715.1 Flavipsychrobacter stenotrophus | reverse complement strand
TTGAGCCATTTATAACCTATGTTTAAAAAAATACTGATTGCCAATAGAGGTGAGATCGCCTTACGTATCATACGTACTTGTCGTGAGATGGGTATCCGTACCGTAGCTGTTTACTCTACTGCCGATAAAGAAAGCCTTCACGTACGTTTTGCTGATGAAGCCGTATGCATAGGCAAGGCACAGAGCAGCGATTCTTACCTGAACGTACAACATATCATGGCGGCAGCCGAGATCACTAATGCAGATGCAATTCATCCCGGCTATGGTTTTCTTGCTGAGAATGCCAATTTCGCAGAGATCTGTGCTAAATACAATATCAAATTCATCGGACCGACTCCGGAAATGATCCGCTCTATGGGCGATAAGATCACCGCGAAGGAAACCATGATCAGAGCTAATGTACCTGTTATACCGGGTTCTGAAGGGCTTTTACAGAGCGTAGAAGAAGCTAAGAGCCTTGCCAAAGGCATGGGCTACCCTGTTATCATCAAGGCAACTGCCGGTGGTGGTGGTAAGGGTATGCGCGTGGTATGGGAAGACAGCGAAATAGAGCATGCGTACAATACCGCTAAGATAGAAGCTGCGGCATCGTTCAAGAACGATGGTATCTATATGGAGAAGTTCGTAGAAGAACCACGCCATATAGAGATACAGGTTGCCGGCGACCAGTTTGGTACTGTTTGTCATTTGAGTGAGCGTGACTGTTCTATTCAGCGTCGTCACCAGAAGCTGGTGGAAGAATCTCCATCACCTTTCATGACACCTGAACTGCGCCAGAAGATGGGCGAAGCGGCAATTAAAGCTGCTGCAGCCATCAACTACGAAAGCGTAGGAACCATAGAATTCCTGGTAGATAAGCATCGTAATTTCTACTTCATGGAAATGAACACGCGTATCCAGGTAGAGCACGGTGTTACTGAAGAAGTTATCAGCTATGACCTAATTAAGGAGCAGATAAAGATTGCAGCGGGTGTACCTATCAGCGGTAAAAACTACGAGCCAAAGATACATGCTATAGAGTGCCGTATCAATGCTGAAGATCCGTATAATGACTTCCGTCCGTGCCCTGGTAAGATCACTACCCTGCACACGCCGGGTGGTCATGGTGTGCGTATTGATTCACACATATATGCCGGCTACACTATTCCTCCTTACTACGATTCTATGATCGCTAAGGTAATAGCTGTAGCTCAGACGCGTGAAGAGGCCATCAATACTATGGAGCGTGCTTTAAGTGAATATGTAATAGAAGGTGTAAAGACAACCATACCTTTCCACATGCAGTTGATGCGCGATCCGGCATTCCGCGCTGGTAATTTTACAACTAAGTTTATTGAAAGCTTTAAGCTGTTGTAGTAGATAGTCTACTCATAAAATAAATAGTCCTGAATTTCGTGAGAGATTCAGGACTATTCTTTGGTATTAGTAGCCATCATATTTTTCAATGATTTTGTAAAGTTTTTGATGATTCCTTACCTTCTTTACTATTGATATTATTGTTGCTGCCGTAAATGCAGTTATCATTGTGGCTCCTACAGGACCAACCCAATTACGCTCCGGATGTCTATCGCCCTGCACCGCAGTATACGCTATACTTCCGGGAAGTAAAACTGAGCCAAGATATATGCCTAAGCTTGATAATCTCCGTGTCTGTTTAAATTGTTTCAACATCATTTTTTCAGGAGCAGAATCGGGTATCATAGCATTTATGAATCTGTATCGAAAAGAGTGTATGCTACCCGTATCACCAGATTGCAAAAAGTATCTTTTAGAAGTAGAATTGTGACTACCTCCCAATCCCCCACCCGACGTAGATGAATAGGTGACTTTTTTTTCTATTTTATATACGCTAATCTTGCCGTATATAATCATTTCCGCAAATCGATTTTCACCCAAATTGGCATAGTTACTAAAGTGATCTCCATAATATGCCACATCGCGGGTGTAATACCACGAGGTGTCATCAGCTACAATTTTGTTTGAAAAAAGGGAGTGTTTAAGCTCTACTTGCTGAGGTTCCAACACTGTGCCATTCTTTAAAATAATATGTGGCTTAGCGGGTTTTACCCTATGCAAACCATGGAAGCCGGCATTGCAGGAAAACAAACACAACGAAACAAGAATGATAGCGACAGATCTGAGCATAGTTTTTTAATAAAAGTAATAGAGTCTGGTAATAAATGCAAGTGCGCTATATTCATAAGGATATATAATAGAAATAATCCTGAATATCTTTCAATATTCAGGACTATCTCTTTATGTGACATTTCCGCTAAGACGAAGTGGCTTTCTCGGCAGTTCAATTCTTTTTGGCTTACCAGATCACGATCTTGTCGCGGAAGGTCTGGTCACCGGAGGTAATCTTGATCATGTAACTACCCGCTGCCAGAGAAGAAAGGTCGAATGAAGTGTTGCTGCTTCCAGCATCAATCAGTCTTGTTTCTATCACCTTTCCGAACACATCTGTAATAGTTACAAAAGCGTTTGCCTTCATTTCAGGCATTTCGAGGGTGAATATGCCGTCTGTAGGATTAGGGAATATTCTGATACCCTGTAGGCCATGTACGTTGTTCACACCTACTGTAGCGCACTGAGCAGCTGTGAGTACGTTGATTATCATGCTGGCCGATGAAGTACCGCAGATATTGGTGAGTGAATATGTTAGCGTATCCAGACCTGCCGCAACTGGGATCAATGTACCGGTTACCGGATCTATGACAGCATTACCATTAGACAGCGCAAATGTGCCACCCGGAACAGATACGGCATACTGGAAAGTATCGCCGATACATGCTATGTTGCTACCCACGATACCACCGGTTATGTTGGTCGGGAATACAGTATCAATGTGTGAAGCAATTGTAGTATCGCAGATATTAGCTATAACATAGTAAACAGTATCTACGCCATAACTAAGACCAGTAAGTAGTCCTGTGGCGGAGATGGATGCAGCACCATTGCTAACAGACCAGAAACCACCGGTGAGTGATGACGTCAATGGTGTGGTAGCACCCTCGCATACTGTAGTAGCACCACTTATCACAGCTAAGCCCGGGACAGCATTAGAGATCATTGTATGTAGTGCTGTAACCGAACCACAGCTATTAGATACCGTATAAACAATAATGAAAGTACCGGGTGTTACACCCGTAACATTGCCTGATGTATCAACAGTTGCTGTACCAGGTGCTGTACTACTCCAAACACCACCCGATACTGAAGCCGCAAGTGAAACAGATGACCCTACGCACACATTAACCGGCCCTGAAACGAAGCCAGCTACAGGCAATGGATTAACCAATACGCCATAAGTGGCCACTGCAGTACCACAGGCGGTAGTAACCGTATAAGAAATGGTAGTTGTGCCACCACTAACACCTGATACTACCCCAAGTGCATTAATAGTAGCAACCGATGGCGCCGAAGAACTCCAAACACCGCCACCTGCAAGATCAACCAGAGATATGGCAGCACCGACACAAACACTGGTAGGTCCTGTGATAGTTCCTGCTGAAGCTGATGTACCCGAAGAAACGGTATAAATGGAAACCCCTGTGCCGCAAGTACCGGCAACAGAATAAGAAATAGTGACACTACCCGTACCAACACCGGTAGCCACGCCTGACGGACTAATCGTTACAACTGCTGAGTTACTGCTGCTCCATGTACCACCACTAGCGGTGCTGGATAGTGTAGATGAAGTACCAACACATACAAATGCAGAACCGGAAATAGTACCTGCTGAAGGTGGGCCGTTAACTACAACCGTGTGGATGGCGGAAGCTGTGCCGCAACCATTGGTCACAGTGTAAGAGATGATAGCAGTACCAGCCGTAACCCCTGAAACTACCCCCAATGCATTGACAGTGGCTATAGAAGTTGCACCACTTGACCATGTACCGCCGGTAGTAAGGTCTGATAATGTAACAGTTGCCCCTACACATACGCTGCCCGAACCTGTGATAGAACCAGCAACCGGTAGTGGATTTACCAAAACTCCGTATGTAGCTGTAGCTGATCCACAAGTATTGGTAACTGTGTAAGTAATATTGGCAGTACCAGATGAAATACCGGTAACTACTCCTGAGCCATTGATAGTGGCAACTGAAGCAGGACTGATAGTCCATGTACCACCTGTAACTGTAGAAGTGAGAGAAACAGAAGACGCTGCACATACAGCAGTAGGTCCTGATATTGTACCTGCGTTTGGTGCAGCTGTTACAGTAACAGAATGGGTTGCAACTGCAGTACCGCAGCTATTAGTAACAGAATAAGAAATCACTACGACACCGGTAGTAGTACCTAAACCTGTAACCATACCCGAATTATTTACTGTAGCTAATGATGGAGTGCCGCTTGACCATGTGCCACCTGTTACTGCATCAGTTAAAGTAATTGACGCAGGTGTACACACTCCTGAAGCACCGGAAATAGTGCCTGCATTAGGTGCGGGGTTTATCAGGACACTGAAGTGTGTAGTATCTGTAGAGCAGCTATTGGTAACTATATAAGTGACGTTTGCAGAGCCTGCGCTAACGCCGGTCAAAATACCTGTGGGACTAATTGTAGCAACAGATGTAGGATTAGTTAGCCAGGTACCACCTGCAGTTCCTGACGTAGTCAATGTAGTAGTAGTACCGGCACAAATAGCAGTAAGCCCTGAAATAGTTCCGGCAGTAACGGCAGTCTGGACAACAACCGTATGTATAGCATATGCAGTGCCACAACTGTTGGTAACACCATATGAAATGATAGCGGTACCACTGGTTACCCCGGTAACTACGCCAGCACTATTTACCGTAGCTATAGATGGCGTGCCACTGCTCCATACGCCACCGGTAGTCAGATCGGTCAGCGTCAATGCAGATCCCACACAAACCAGTCCTCCGCCTGTTATAGTTCCTGCATTTGGCGCCGGGTTAACGGTAAGAGGAACGACAAGGCTATCTGAACTACATGCATTATTATAGGCAAGGCTGATAAAAGTGCTGCCCGAAGCAAGCGCGGTACCTGAACCTGTACTAAGGCCAACAGTAGCAACGGTTGTACTGCTGGAATGCCACCTTACCAGAGTGCCGCTACCCAAAGACGCAGTATAAAAATAGGCAATAGGATCTCCCGGACATGCTGTAGAAGGACCGGATATGCTTCCCGGCAATACTGGATCTTCTATGGTAAGTGGTCTTGTAGTGAAATGAGATCCACAAGCATTAGTTGCAGTATATGTAACAGTGGTAGAACCAGCGGATACACCTGTGATAGTAGCAGAATCGCTAGCCGCAGATGCTACTGTAGCAACAGCAGGATTGGCGATAGTCCAGACACCGCCGGATACCGGATCATGCAGAACTACAGCAGTGCCCGTGCAAAAAGTTACTATACCCGAAATGAAATCGGTATTAGGAACCGTACCGCCAGTAACGGTATACGTTGCCGTATCAAACCCACAGGAATTAGTAACGTTATATGTAATTGTCGTTGTGCCTGCCCCAACACCAGTAACTACTCCAGTTGATGAATTGACAGTGGCGACAGCAGGAGTGCTACTAATCCATGTTCCGCCTGCAAAACCAGAAGATGTCAATGTAATAGTATTACCCGCACAAACAGAACCAGATCCGGAAATTGAGCCTGCATTTGGAAGAGCTGTAACACCAACAGTCTGTATTGCACTGGTAGCACCGCACGTATTGCTCACTGTGTAAGAAATAATAGCACTACCTGCAGAGAGGCCGGTAACCATACCTGAAGAAGTAACGGTTGCAATCAATGGTGAACCACTTGACCACACACCCGAAGCGGTGACGTCGGAAAGCGTTATTGAACTGCCAACACATACTGAAGAACCTCCCGTAATAGCAGCCACTACAGGTGTTGTTATAACAGGCACTGATGCAGATGTGGTTGAAGATCCACAAGTGGCAGTAGCTGTGTAAACTATATTGGCTGTGCCGGTAGAGATACCTGTTACCGCGCCTGTTGCAGCGTTTACAGTAGCAATGAGTGGCGTTGTTGTGCTCCATGAGCCGGTACCTGTAGCGGTAGCATTAGCTAAAGTTATTGTAGAACCGATACATACAGAAGCTATGCCAGTAATGGTTCCTGCCGATGCTGGGCCAGATACAGTTACTGTAGCTGTGGCAATGCCAGCAGCGCCAGCATTATAAGATATTACCGTAGTACCTGGCGATACCCCATGTACTACCCCACCGGTCGTAACGGTAGCTACTGATGGTGTGCCGCTACTCCATGTGCCACCAGTAGTGGCATCGGCAAGTGTGGTATTTGCGCCTACACAGACTGATAGTGTACCTGTTATGGGTGCGACCGGTGCTGTAAGTTCTGTAATAGTAACGTTAGTATTTTTCCACTTATCGCCAGTAGCGTTTCCTGTTCCATCAACTGCGTTGATAACACCATATAACTTCACCGAGCCTGTACCTGCTGCTGGAGCAGTCCATGGAATAGAAGAAATAACATAAGTAGTTCCAGAACCACCTGTGCCGGTAGTTGCAGTAATGGCGGTAGTATGCTCCACTACATTAATGGAGCCTACAGCACTATTCTGGCAGAATGCAGGTAAGCCTGTAGATGCCAGTGTACCCGCATTTGATGCAGTGCCAGTACCTGCGCCAGCTAGTTTTACTGCAGCTACCTGAAAACCGAATTTAGGCAACGATGTAGTTGAAGTATTAGTTCCGGATATTTTGATAGTGTAATTACCGCCTGCAACATAGTGCGTTACAGCTGTACCACCGGCGGTATCTAATTCAATAGTAACCGTTGTAGTGGTTGCTGATGTATGG
This sequence comes from Flavipsychrobacter stenotrophus, assembly GCA_947371715.1. Classification (GTDB taxonomy): domain Bacteria; phylum Bacteroidota; class Bacteroidia; order Chitinophagales; family Chitinophagaceae; genus Flavipsychrobacter; species Flavipsychrobacter stenotropha_C. Next base: position 3,650 of record CANBQQ010000066.1, on the reverse strand, counting down.
CAACTACAACCACCGGCACTTGTTGCCCCTGAGCCGTCTATTAGGCCAACAGCTGCAGCACCACCACTGTAGCTACTTCCTACAACATATATAAGTACTAAAACTAGTGGCAAAAGAATAAATTTCTTTTTCATAAGTATCATTTAAGATGTGGGTACATGTATTAATCAGTGAAATTATTAAAGATATTATCAATTACAAAAAATATGTTTCTATAAAAAATGCGCTTTCTATGGCCCATTACAGGAATTAAATCTTTGAAATTGTAAACACAGGGTATGGCAAATCGCTAATAATGTAAAAAATTTCCAAATCAATGTGAAATATAAAATACTACTAAATGACACAGTAAAATGTAATGAACAAAATGTTTATATCATGTGCATTTCACATTTATTTAATATTGAAATAAAATTATAGCAACTTGTTTATATGTAACTTAGATAAACTAAAACATAATCGCATGATCTGGAGAAAATTTAGTGGCGAATTATTGAAAAAATCAGTTGTAGACGAAGTTGAAGCTGCCATCATCAGGGAGCGGGAAGCGGGTTACAAACTAAAGGTGTGCATAGGTACCGACTCGCAAGTTAGATTCGGGGAAACTGAATTTGCGACCGTTATCGTTTTCCTGAGAGAAAAGAGAGGTGGGTTTATGTTCATCAGTAATGAGAAAACAACGCAACCCTACTCTATTAAAGAGCGTATGCTGGTGGAAGTAGCACACAGCATAGAAATTGCCTTTGAACTGTGTGACCTGTTCAACAAGCATGATGTAGATATGGAAGTACATGCCGACATCAATACCAATCCGCAATTTAGGAGCAATGAGGCGCTTAGAGAAGCTATGGGTTATATATTAGGAATGGGTTATGCATTCAAAGCTAAACCTGACGCCTTTGCAAGTAGCTGTTGCGCGGATAAGATGGTCAACTGACCGGAAGATCAGCATAAATGTTCTATAAATTAAAAAAGTCACCAGATGTTTATACTTCCGGTGACTTTTTTTGATATAAGTAATCACATCTCCTTTCCTTTCTATATTTTTTCCTGTCTATAATAAAGAAAATTCTTAAATTTACTTTTATTACCAGCACCTTACTCTAGATGAAGTCACACTATACATTAGGAATTTGTATTCTTTTATTTGCTGCATTTACCTGTCGTGCGCAATCGCCTGTTGAATTTATCGAGAATAAGGGCCAGTGGGGCAATTGGTTTGCATACAAGGCAGAAGCTCCCGGCGCCGATGTGCTGCTGGAAAAAGATGGATTCCGTTTTATATTGGCGGATAGCCGAAATAACAGGCTACTCGATTCGTTCCACCATGGTCAATCCAGAGTCAATCCCAACTTAAAATTTCACTGTTATAAGGTAACTTTTGAAGGCGCGAATAATGCCCACATAAAAGGACTCAAGTCACAGAAGACCTATTACAATTACTTCCTTGGCAATGACCCATCGAAATGGAAGAGTGAGATACACCCCAATTTTGCGGTTGACTATGATAATCTTTACGACAACATAGACATGCACGTAACCTCTGAAAAGGGCCGTGTAGTATATGAGTTTATGGTAAAGCCACATGCTGACGCCAATAATGTAAAGCTCCAATTTGACGGACAGGACGGACTACAAATAAGAAAAGGGGACCTTGTAGTGAAGACAAGCGTGGGTGAGGTAGTGGAAATGAAGCCGTACGCTTATCAGTACATCAATAACGAAAGAACACAGGTAGCCTGCAATTACATACTGAGAAACAATCACTTAAGTTTTGATTTCCCTAATGATTACGACCATAGCCAATTGCTGGTAATAGACCCTACATTGGTGTTCAGCACCTTTACCGGATCTACTGCCGACAACTGGGGCTTTACGGCTACTTATGACAATGCGGGCAATTTTTATGCAGGTGGATTGGTGAACATACTACAGTATGGAGGTTCCTTCCCCGTATCTACAGGTGCCTTCCAGGCTACATGGGGTGGTGGCTTTTCTAATTCTACATTTACCGCTTACGCGGCAGACATATCTATCATTAAGTACAACAGCACAGGTAGCTCCCGACTGTATGCCACTTACATTGGCGGTGCAGGAAATGAGCATGTGCATAGTATGATAGTGGACAACAGTGGTAACCTGGTAATGGCCGGACGTACACTTTCTCAAAATTACCCGATCACTCCCGGTGCATTTCAAAACACCAATCAGGGCGGCTGGGATATGATCGTAACTTCTTTGAACAGCACCGGAACTGCCTTAGTAGGCTCTACTTATATAGGGGGCACAAGTGATGATTGCGTGAACTTCGACTCAACTGAGTTTGCCTACGGAGAATTGAAACATAACTATGGCGACGAGTCGAGAAGCGAAGTGCAGGTAGACAATGGCGGCAATATATATGTGACCGGCTGTACCAATTCTACCAACTTCCCTACCACTCCTTCAGCAGTATCTTCTACCCTTTCGGGATTACAGGATGGTGTTGTATTTAAATTGAATGGTGGCTGCTCTAATCTTATATGGAGTACTTACCTGAGTGGAAACGCATCTGATGCGGGTTATGTGCTGGCGTTCGATTCGCTGCAGCAATATGTATATGTAGCCGGTGGAACTAATAGCAGCAATTACCCTACCACTGCAGGCTGCTGGCAAACTACTTACCAAGGCGGTGGTGCAGACGGGTTTGTAACCAAATTCCTGAACAGCGGAGCTTATTCCATACAGAAGAGTACGTATGTGGGTACAAGTGGCTATGATCAGGTCTATGGCATTCAGATATATCCGACCAATGAGGTGTATGTAATGGGGCAGTCGATGGGTGGCTTATTCCCTGTAACCCCTGGAGTATATACTAATCCAAATTCGCCGCAGTTCATTATGAAAATGGACCGCAACCTTACTACCGATCTGATATCGACAGTATATGGCAACGGCAACCCGAGTGTGACCAATATATCGCCGGTGGCATTTCTGGTGGATACGTGTTCAAACGTATATATATCGGGCTGGGGAGGTAATCTGGGACTTGCGGGGGGTACATCGGGACTTTGCACAGGTATGCCAACAACCACAGGAGCTGCAACAGATGGGATGGACTTCTACTTTATAGTGTTGGGGGCCAATATGACTACGCTGAGGTATGCGACCTATTATGGTCGCAGCTGCACAGCTGCGGGTTTTGGCGAGCATGTGGATGGCGGTACCAGCAGGTTTGATAAGAACGGCATTATCTACCAGGCAATATGTGCTAATTGTGGTGGTAACACTGCGGCATCTTATTCGGCAGGTGGTTGCTTTAGCGGGTTCCCTACCACTACAGGATCATGGAGTGAAATATCAGGATCGGTGAATAACTGTAATGAGGCAGCACTGAAAATAGCGTTTGAAATAGGCCCTGTAGCTGCGCATGTTACGGCTAGTCCGAGCACAACAGGATGCGCGCCTCTTACTGTAACATTTGTCAATACATCTAATAACGGCCTATCTTTCGTGTGGAATTTTGGTGACGGATCGGCAGTTGACACATCGTTTTCACCGGTGCATACCTTTACGGCGGGTGGCTCTTACACGGTAACATTAGCTGCAGGTAATTCCAATGCGTGCTTTGTAACCAATGACACAGCATACCTGGTAATAGTGGTGGGTAC
>CANBQQ010000065.1 GCA_947371715.1 Flavipsychrobacter stenotrophus | reverse complement strand
GTATCCTTCCTTTAGTTTTTCCAGCTTCAATCCTTTGTATTGCGGCTCTATAGCTGCCAGCTCATCATTACCCGGCGCATAAATACCATCTGCGGGTTTTGAAAACAGGAACGGGCTGGCAGGACTACTCGCCGCAGCATCTGGTAGTTTGTCTGGTGCTGGTTTTGCAGGCACACTTGTTACAGCAGGTGCTGCCGGCGGCGCTGGTGGCGCCATTTTATGTTTCTTCTTACTTGCGGCGCAAGCGGCAAATATAAACGTCACCATAGCAACCAGTACTATTTGCGATAGTTTCATCCCATTGATAATTTGAAGTTTGATCGAATAGCATTCAGACAACATTACTGTTAATGCATCCAAAGCTTGTTGAATGGTTCATGCTTAGTTGCATGCATTGGAATACGCTGGCACTGCCCGTTGTTATAGACGCAGCACTTTACGTCTATAACAACATGTGCAACATGAAACTATTGATAAATACTAAAGTACTAGCAACCCTTCTTCTTCTTAGATGAACTGTTATCCACACAACCCGCGTTAAAGGTCATTGGCAATATCAACTGTAAAAGATTGGCATCAGGATGCATTCTCTGGCGCTCTGTAAACGAATAGACCTGAACCCTTATCGTCTCCTGCTTTATCCCGTTCAGATACTTAACGGCTATGTTATCAGCGATCAGCTTTTGATCAATGTATAGCTTGTCTTGTATCTTCTCCAGTACAAAACCCTTTACTTCGTTTACAAGACCGGCATTAGTAAGACGACTTACCAGCACCGCCGTTTCCGACTCATCCGCATCTGGTGCATCGGCAGGAGCTGAAACAGGCACAACTGCAGGCACAGCCTTTACTGGGGCAACTGGTGCTACTGGAGCAACAGGCGCCACCGGCTTTGCAGGCGTGGCTGCACTGGCAACCGCTTTGTTAGCCTTTGGCTTTTTCGGATTGGCAATAGAGGGCGATATCCATACTATAGAACAGGTAATGGATACGATGATAAGAATGGCCGCAACCATTCTGCTGTAGCTAAATGGATTCTTTTTCATTTCAACAATGCGTTTAATTCGGTTATACAAATGATTCGGTTCTCCCGTTGCAGCTACCGCTAAGGCAGTTGCATTTCCCGGGTGTATTGCCAGTGCAGCTAGTGCAGTGGCATAAGATAGCGACTCCCTTGTGTGGTCCAGCACCAGGTCATCACAGCAATGCTCCCTTTCCCGGCGGATAATGGCCGATATCATCCAGACAAAGGGATTGAAAAAAAGTATGGTCTCAACAACCGTTTGCAGGATGTTCACCAGGTAATCATATCGTTTTATGTGAGCCAACTCATGTAGTAGTATAGTCTCAAGCTGTTCTGTTGTCAGCTGCGTCATTGCTGCTGCGGGCATCAATATCATCGGCTTAAAGAAGCCCACCACCATTGGCACCTGGGCCTTTGCCGATACAAATAACTGTACAGCGCCATCAAAGTGTATCCTGCTCTTTAACGAGCTAAGTAAGTCGGTATATAGGGCATCCGGCTTTACCAGCCCATTGGACCGTAAAGAGAATATCTGTACTACTCCGGCCGAAAGCCTCGCCAGCATTAACGACAGGCCTGTAAAGTAAAACACCGAAAGCCATGGTAGTATTCTTTTTACCGACAATAGCATAGCGCTGTTATTATTATAATGATCAACTTTTTGAATAGCCGTCAGCTGCTGTTGTATCGTTCCTGCACCAAATCCTCCGGAAACCATCAATTGCTCACGCAGTATAGCTAATGAATGATATTGCTGCCACCACGTACTCGCAAACCAGCACAGTAAAATGGTCAGTGCCGACAGCGATAAATGATACTTGATATTCGCCGCAAATGTCGGCATCACCTTAAGCACCATCCACAATGTGGCAAACACCACCAAACCCTGACCCAGCGCATATATCAGCGCCCACGATAATGATTGAATCCAGATAGCCATTGGTGACAATTTAAAGAATGAATATGTTGTAATAGTTTGATCTCCTGTACGCTACTCTTTCGTCTTCTCTTTCAAATAAGCCTTTATCAACTCCACTTCTGCCTTGCTCGTTTTCTTGTTACCCAGTGCCTGCATTACCATGTTCATAGCCGATCCGTTAAACACCGTATCTATCATCCTTTGCAAAAACTGCCCCTGGGTCTGTTCCTTATTCACCAATGCTTTATACACGTGCGTCTTGCTCGATGCGTCTCTGTTTACCAACTTCTTCTCCAGCATTACCTGCATCTGCTTCAACGTGGTAGTATAGCCCGCATCCTTTGTCTGTGCCAGCTTTTCATGCACCTCCCTTACTGTTGCCGGCCCATCTGCCCACAGTATATTCAGTATCTCCATTTCCGCTTCCGTTGGCTTTATTATCTGCTCCATATTTTCATCTACGACACTAATCGTACTCAAATGTACGACAACTATCGTAATTGCAAACTTTTATTTATGCTTTAAGATTTCATTAAGGAAATCTGCAAAATAAAAGAGCGAAGAACACAAAGTCCTTCGCTCTTTAATATCTATGAACTCATTCCACTATTCAGGAACCGAAAACGCAAAACCCTTTACATCAAATGCAAGAGAAATGTTTACCGGCTGGCTTACAGTAAAGAAATACTCCCCTGCCGTCAGCGGCTTCACAGGAGTTATGCTATACACCCCATCTTGTATCTTCTTAAAATTGAGCTTCACAGTTGGTATCACTATATCCTTCGATCCCGACATGCCCACTTCACCGGTTATAATATTTCTGTTCTTCTTATCTACATCAAAAATGTATAACGTAACAATACTTTCAGGGTCTACTCCCGGCTCTATCTTCACAATAAAATCATTACCACTCTTCGGATCAAATGTTACCGCAGCGTTTGTCCCATCAGCTTTCATAAACACAGTACCCCTGCCCGGCTTGCCTTTCATACCACGCGTCAGTGTAGTATTATCAAGGTTTTCCACTGCATTGCCCTTGTGCAACATCACCTTATTCTTAAACTCAGGTATTGCATCCTGCGCTATGGCTATCTGCGCGCTCATCGCAAACAGCAACCCTAATATCGTTTTCTTCATACAGACTTATTTTTTCTAAAAGTAACCACACAATGGCTAAAAACAAAAAACACGCCAGTGTGCTCATCCCAGCAAACAGATCACTTCTTCCTCCCCACAAACCTTACTACTGCGCCTTTCCCATTATGATAAACACCCTCATTGAGCACCACTTCACTTTCTTCCAGCAACAGCACTTCATAGTTGCCAAAACCTGTAGTGATATCATCAAGTGAGTACAACATGTCCACATCTTTTGGTCCACCCACCTTAGGATCAGCACTGTTATATTGCACATGCGTCTTGCTAAACGCTTCAAAAATAACAACCCCGCCCGGCTTCAGGCATGTATCCAGTTTTTTATGGAACGCGGCCTTTTTATCCCCATCTACATGCGCATAAATAAGACCAATGGCGTCAAAGCGCTCCTTGTCAAAGTCAAGCACCTCAAGGTCACCTACTACATACTCAATAGACACTGATCTTTCTTTAGCAAGCAACAATGCCTTCGCTCGCCCTTCCACACTCTGGTCAAAAGCAGTTACCTGCCATCCCTGCTCTGCTGCATATACACCATTCCTGCCTTCACCCTCTGCAGGCATCAATATTGCACCCGGAGTATACTTCCCAAGCCATGCCTTAAAGAACAAGTTAGGCTCCTTCCCATAAGCAAACTGCTCTTCCTTATATCGTTCGTCCCATTTATTAATGCTCATATCAATTGTCGTAGTTTAGTAAGGTCAATACCACAAAGTTATTGGTTACATTTCATTGCACCGTTAAGTCAATATCGTTGCGCCGTTAGGTGCAAAAGGTTTGTAGCATACCAGCCAGCAAATTATCCCGCGAGCCGTAGGTTCGCGCCCAATCATAGCTGAGCTATAATTGACAGTAACCTGACCTTAGTTTCTGGATCTGATTACCTCTATGTGAATGTACTCTCTTGATTCGTCAGTCTTATATGGGCCAACACCCCAATATTGCATAATTGAATTTATGTCAGACATGCTGATTGTGTCAGTTGGCGCATATCTATACTCCGTTGGAAATTCCAGTTGCAGTTCCTCTTCAAATTTCAATCTCTTACCGAAATTTTGTACTATCCTGAGATCCCCAAGATGTGGTATGTATACCTGATGTATAGACCTAAGCAATGTTCCATTTTCAAATAACGCCACTCTGGCATCTGCGCTAGTTGTCTGCTTATACAAGAACAATACACGCGTACTAAATCGCTCTGAGATACGTCTGTATACCTCATCAAGTTCATAGAGTTCATCCATGTCGATAGACACCTCTACCCACCTCGGCTCTGTCAATTGTCTAAACAGGAAAAGTCTGTTACCCGCTTCATAATACTGCATTTCGTTAGGCTCTGCAAGCACCGCTCTCCTACCAAAACAGTAAAACCCTTCCATAAAGGAAATGATCTCCTGTACATCAACATCCTCTATATAAACATATTCATACGTTGCCATAAAAATCTTGTAAACTTAAATATACAGCATTCTCTTTTCTCTTCACTGGTCGAAGCGTCCCGCTTCGTCCTACACCATGCAAGCGTCCCGCTTGCGACAAAAAAAAACGGAGCAACCACCGTTGCTCCGCTCTCTAAAATATCTCATCTGATTACTACTACTCAAACACCACAGTCTCAATAACAACCGGCTCTATTGGCTGATCGCTGCTCGTTGTTGGCACTGAGCTAATAGCATCCACTACTTCCATTCCCTTTACAACCCTGCCAAATACAGTATGCTTCGGATCCAGGAAACGATTGTTAGCAGTATTAATGAAAAACTGGCTGCCGTTAGTATTACGGCCTGAATTAGCCATTGATATGGTGCCAATTTCATTACTGTTTTCCGGACCTATTTCATCGTCAAACTTGTAACCTGGTCCACCCGTACCCCACATGTGCTTTTTGGCATCTTCTTTTGTAAGTGGGTCGCCACCCTGTATCATAAAGCTCCTGATTATGCGATGGAACTTAACCCCATCATAAAACCCCGTCTTTGCCAATTTCACAAAGTTCTCAACCGTATTAGGAGTCAGTTCCGCAAAGAACTCAATTACTATATCCCCTTTGTTTGTTTTTAATGTGCCTTGCATATCATTTATAATTTGTGCGGCGAAGTTATGTATTTCTTTCTCTATATCCGGTTTTGCCAAGTATCATACACCTAAGCTAACAAAACGGAACGAAGGAAAATGGGAAAGGGAGGGTTCGCTCTCGCTCACCGCTCCTTTTCCCATTTTTGTGCCCCTAACTGACAAAACTTCGAAACAGATGTAGACGCTCTTATGTGAAGTATACTATTTGCAGATAAATCGTTCTATTACAAGTAAGTGGAGAAGACTTACTCAATAGACCATTTTTTTGTTGTTGACTTATATGTGAGATATGGCCCATCAAAGCCTTCTAAAAATATTAACTCAAAAGAGGTATCAGACACTTTTTTATAATCTGGTTGGGTTCCAAGGTCATTCATGCTAAAACCAAGTTTGTTAAGTGTTTTCCAATCACCTTTTTCTGGATATTTACCCACTGCCAAACGATAGCCATTCAAATTTTGGGTAATAGCATTTCCTCTATTGATTTCGGATCGTCTTTTAATCTCAAATGGCAGATGGAACCACGCGAACAAAACGGAGACAAGACTTAGAATTGCAATCAAAAATAATTTTAGTCTTTTACGCGATCTTAGATTCCTCATTTGATTGGAATTGACTTTTTGCAATGCTTGGTCGCTTCTAAATTAAATAAAAAAATACGCACTTATTGAGAGTGGATTTTAAAATATTTTGGCATCTTCCAGCACAAACAGGGACGTTTGTGGATGAATGATCCATTACAATACTGCCTGACTAATTTATTTAGAGCGGGGAACAGAGCGGGAGCGAAGGGAAAAACGAAAGCGGGAGGGCATCGCTCATCGCTCACCGCTCCCGCTCTCGTTTTTGTGCCCAGGACTGGATTCGAACCAGCACATCGTTACCGACGCTGCGACCTGAACACAGTGCGTCTACCAATTTCGCCACCTGGGCAGTTCAAGGTATTTTACTCTGACTTTGTGTTTCAGGGAGTGCAAATATAGGAACATTTACAAAACACACCAACTAAATGACATTTTTATACACAAATGCCGGCTTATTGTTATTTCAACCTGCCGGTCCCGCAGGTCAGTTTCACCCGGTGCCATATATGTATTTCCTTTGTCAGCCTGTCCAGGTCGTCTATTCTTGCCTGGTTGTTAAGCTGAACGTCGCTGTTTTCTGGGTCTTCCCGCCCGGCATTTGGTGGCAGTTCGCCGCTGCCGGGCTTGCTCATACCTCTTCCTCCTCCGCCAACAGGTGGTCTTCGCATAGCCGGCACAGGGGCTATCATTGCGGTCAAAGGCCGGTCGCCCTCTTGCAGCGCATTCATCGCTAGGCATATACTTACCTCCTTTACAGCCGCTATACCTATCCCCGGCATATCATATGGTATTGCCAGTTCCCATACCATTTCACCAAAATCATTTATTGTGACAGCCACCTGTAGTTGGCATTTGCTCTTCAGTTTTCCTGTATATGCACCATTGCACCTGGTAAACCCCGACACAAATACCTGACTAACCATTAGCGAGTCAGAATTAGTTGCCTGAATACCCGGACGCATATGCAGTGTATCATTGCTCATATGCATCATACTGTTCCCGGGAAACAAATCACTTTTGTCATTCTTCCCCGCCTTCGCATCAACTACCAGGCACATTAACTGCATCTGTTCCGATCGCCCGCCTGCAGTATCTATGTATATATACAACCCTGCCTTACTTATTTTGTATGCAGTTACATCATTACTGGTCTTCAATGTCAGGTACAGCGCAAGGCTGTCATTGGCTATATCATACTGTAACTTGTGCTCCTTACTGCTACAGCTATAGGGCAACTCCCAGTCATTATTATTACCATCCACCACTATCTTATGACTATTCCATCGACTCTCCTTTACCTGCCTGGATGATGTACACCCGCACATGCAAGCATACAGCCCACCCAACAATACATACCACAACCCGATTCTAACCTTCATCATGCTGTTTCTTCTTTGTCCGCTATTCATATCGTAATGCCTCTATAGGATCCAAACCAGATGCATTACGAGCCGGATAATAACCAAAAAAAACGCCTGTAGCTGCACATACAAGAAAAGAGAGGATGATAGAAGAACTGGAGATCACCGCAGGCCACGACAGCAGCAAAGGTATCAGTAACGAAAGCGATACACCTATCACCACACCTATCAGGCCGCCCGTTACACTAAGCATTACCGCCTCTATTAAAAACTGTAGCAGTATATCACCACCCTTCGCGCCAATGGCCATCCGCAATCCTATCTCCTTCGTTCGTTCCGTTACCGATACATACATTATGTTCATTATGCCAATCCCCCCTATCAACAACGATATACTTGCTATAACCGTAAGTAAAATGGTAAGCACACCACTGGTAGCACTCAGCGTCTTTATCAGCTCTGCCTGCGTCCGCACGGCAAAGTCATCCTTCTCATCTACTCTCAGCTTGTGCCGTTCTCGCAGTATCTGCGTTATCTCTTCTGTTGCCGCGTCAGATTCCGCCTCACTTCTGGCCGATGCATATATACTCTGCAGGTAGGTTGTAGCCATTATGCGCTTCTGTACAGTCGTATATGGTGCCAGTATTATATCGTCCTGGTCCTGCCCAAATGAGCTTTGCCCCTTCTCCGACAATACACCTATCACTTGTAGCGGTATGTTATTGAACCTGATGATCTGCCCTATCGGATTCTCATTAGTTGCAAAGAGGTTGTTTACAACTGTCTTACCCACCAGGCATACTTTGGCCGCGGTGGCCACATCTGTTTCGCTGAATGCTATGCCCTCCTTCACATTTAGTTTTCTTATCGCTAGATAGTCTGTTCCCACACCCTGCATATTAGATGGCCAGTTCAGCGCCCCCTTTATAGCCTGCCCGCTGGTCGATACTCCCGGCGATAGGCCATTGATGTGTGTAGCACCTTTCATTATCGCCTTTACATCCTCTTCCTTAAGTGTCTGCATCGCACTACCCTGCACCTGCACACCACCGGGTATATTGCTCGATGGCATAACGGTTATCATATTCGATCCCATGTCAGACAATGATGATTGTATGCTCTGCTTCGACCCTTCCCCTATCGACATCATAGTGATCACAGAAGCCACCCCTATTATGATGCCCAGCATTGTCAGCAATGCCCTCAATTTGTTGCGCAATATAGCTTTGAAGGCTATCCTTATCAGCGATACTATTTTCATAAGCTCTGTTAATAATCTTCTGTTTGCGGCATGTTGGCCAGCGCTACCGATGCTATGCGCATATTGTTGGTCACACTATCTTTCTGTAACCTGCCATCACGTAGGGTTATAGTTCGGCTGCTAAACGCTGCTATATCAGGCTCATGCGTTACAAATACGATCGTCTTTCCCTGCACAGTGTTAAGCTCCTGCATAAGTGACATTATCTCGAACGATGTGCGCGTATCCAGGTTGCCGGTCGCTTCATCTGCCAATATCATCACCGGTTCATTAACCAGTGCACGGGCTATAGCCACGCGCTGCTGCTGCCCGCCCGACAGTTGGCTCGGTGTATGATCTCTTCTATCTGCAAGCTTCACCATCTCCAGTGCATGCATAGCCCGCTCCCTGCTCTCCCGGGCGTTTATCTTTGGGTTATACAGCAGTGGCAGCTCCACATTCTCCAATGCCGATGTGCGCGGCAAAAGGTTATACGACTGAAACACAAATCCTATCTTGGTATTACGCAATCCCGCCAACTCATCCCGATCCAATGATCTTATATCTACCCCATCCAGGTGGTAACTGCCACCCGTAGGCTTATCCAGACAACCCAATATATTCAGCATCGTCGTCTTCCCCGATCCGCTGCTGCCCATAATAGTCACAAACTCGCCCTGCATCACATCAAACGATACGCCTTTCAGTGCCCGCACTATTTCCGTACCCATTACAAACTCCCGCTTCAGGTCCGCAACCTGTAGTATTATCTGGCTCATTTCTTTCCCGGTGGTTTAGGCATGAACGGGCTCGACACAGCTCCATGAGCTCCGGCAGTGGGTACCTCTGCTCCGGTCACCACAGTATCATGTGCCGCTAGTCCACCCCTCACAACTATATGCGCATTATCGTTTACTCCGGTAGCTATCCTCTTCTGCACCAGCTTACGCCCCTGTAGTACCCATACCAGTGCAGTGTTAGCGGATGTAGTATCTATTCCGCCCCCGGTGACTTTCTTATCTCCGGAGGTCTTCCCCTGCGGACTGTACACAAGCTCATACTGCTTTTCAAGCGTTGCATCTGGTGTATATTTCAGCGCCTTGACTGGTATCAGCAATGCATTGCCTATCTCACGTGTATATATTGTTATTGTTGCTGTCATACCCGGCTTCAGCTTCTTATCCTCATTGGCCGCATAAATAATGGTAGGGTAGGTCACTACGTTCGATGTAACAGTAGGTTGTATATAAATATCCTTCACCGTACCGGCGAATTTATCATTCAGAAAGGCATCTACCGTAAACACCGTGCTCTGCCCTTTTTCTACTGTCCCTATATCTGCTTCGTCCACGTTGGCCAGCACCTGCATATTGCTAAGATCTTTAGCCAGGCTAAACAATAGCGGCGTGCTGAAGTTGGCTGCCACCGTCTGGCCCACGCTCACATAACGACTCAGCACTATGCCGTCTATAGGCGAATAAATTTCCGCAAACGAAAGATTGCGCACTGCTGCTGTCACCTGCGCCTGGATATTGCTAACCGTAGCAAGTGCTGTATTATAAGTGCTCGTCGCCAGGTCTATTTCTGCCTTACTGATGGCACCTGCACTATACAGTTGTTGTTGCCTGCTGTAATTGCTCTTTTGGTACGTAAGGTTGGCCTTTGCTTCATTCAGACTTGCATTCGCCTGGTCTACGGTCGACTGTAATATCGATTTATCCAGCACCGCCAGCAACTGTCCCTTTTTCACCACCGAGTTGTTATCTGCATACAGGTGCTCTATTGTGCCTGATACCCTGCACCCCACTGCTACTGTATCAACCGGCTTCACCGTGCCTGTTGCCGTAACCTTTGTGGCAATATCGCCATATTCTGCTACTGCTGTTGTCAATACTACCGGCACTTCCTTTTTGGGCAGCATCACCGGCACCAGCATCACCAATGCTATCACCGTCACTATCAGCCATACTACTATCTTCTTTCTTTTTCCTTTCATTGTTCTGCTGTTATAATTTTATAGGCTCTCCTTTATAAAACGCGTACATTTTCTGGTATAGTGTAAGACTGTATTTTGCCTTCAGGTAGCTTTGCATAGCTTGCACATAGGCGTTGTGCTGCAGTATGTAGTCCACCATATTCGCCGACCCTATCCTTATTGCCTCTCCGGCTATCCTATACGCCTCTTCATTGTA
>CANBQQ010000064.1 GCA_947371715.1 Flavipsychrobacter stenotrophus | reverse complement strand
GAAGACTACTACACTATTAGTGAGGACTATAATGATCCTCAATTTTCATTTGACCAGTATCATGATTTATTCATTGAATCAGATGTACTTACAAGGTTGGAGAATAAATACAATGATATATATAATAAGCTAACGTCTTCCCAATTTATTACTTTGTCAGAAGCGAAGGATTTTTCTGATTTTATTATTTTAATGAAACTTCGCAATCCTTATGAAGAGAAAATAATGAGGGATAAGATACCCGGGTTGCTCGACTCTTCTATTGATGATGCAGCTGAAAAAATGAAAGATAACCCAAGATATATTGCCTTGCCTGATGAATTGAAGCGCTTTCTAGTTGATGATATTAAAGAGAGGAATAGGAAAGACTTTCATTATCCCAAGAAGGTACTATTATTTACCTTGATTAGTCGACATACAGCAGAGAATAATGCGAAATTTCAAAAAGAAATTGTGGACAGTAGCTGGAGAATTCTTCAGGCGCCTATAAATGGGCCATACTTTATTACATCAGACAATCCTGGCTTCTCAATAACATCAAAAGATGAACTGATTTATAACACGAAATTTATTGACGATTTTTCATTTTACTTACCGTTATCTCCAAATTATTGTTTATTAATTACAGATTACGATAAGGATAATTGCTATTCTGAAAATTTAGATCGTAAGAACATAGGCAGGTTTCGTGCCTCATCACAAATTGTTTTATTTATAAATGATAAATCGATACAACGAGTGAATCAACTGCTAATCGCATGTGATGATTGGTATCTTCGCAAAATTGGAGAAAAAAATAAACCCAAAAGTATTTGAACACCCACGTTCGGCGTAGTCTTCCTGACTACGTCGTAGCGGTTCGTAATCTTCAGATTGCCGTATAACACCCCTCAAAAAAACATATCCACACAAAATAACCCACTTCAAACCCTTACCCACAGCCTCTTTCATCCGATTTTTACGCAGATTTTGTTGATATATTTATTTGTTAGATACAATTTTGTAAATTAATTTGCACCCGATTACACTAAAAAACTGTGGTCTTTTCCTAAGATCCTGAACCAATGTGTAAACCTATTTAGGGGCAAGGTAGGAAGAGAAAAGTGGAAGTGAGTAGAAAAAAGTGGAAGAAAGTGGAAGTTTTGTGCAATTTGTTAAAACAGCCGCAAAGTCTTATCAGTAAAGGCATACAGCCAAATCGATTCAAACAAAACTTCCGCAAACAAGAAAAAATTGCCACTTTTATTTTTGGGCTGTTTTCATTGTCTTCACACACTTATGTACCCGATCGCCACGCCTGATAATTGTGTAGCAGGTAGCAGTGGGGAATCCACTTATTTTGCCCGCAAAACCACACAAATTTTATGGCAAAGATCATATTGAATCACGATCCACTACTCACTAAAGAACAACTAAAAGATGCGCTTACCGGCTATTTTCTGCAATATGGCTATGAGGTAGACTATTCTGCATTGATAGGTGCCGACCTTTACGTAAAAAAAAGCTCCTGGATAGGGGTGACCATAAAGCTGAAACAAAAGCCTGACACCACTTTTCTGCGCGTAGGTGGCTATGTACCATCACCTGCTTTGCGGGTATTGGTAAATGGTTTGCTGCCACTGCTTATATTGTGGCCTAAATGGAACAAGCTGATAGCCGAGGTACGCTACCACTTCGACTATGAGTACCAGACAAATGAGTCTGCTATATTTTAAACATTAAACAATGAAACCACGCTTTAACGTCCGCGTATACGGGATACTCATACATAATGGCCGCATGCTGGTCAATGAGGAGATCATCAAGACCCGAACCATCATCAAATTCCCTGGCGGCGGACTGGACTATGGCGAGGGTACGGTAGATTGTGTGATCCGCGAATGGAAGGAAGAGCTGGATATGGATATCAAAGTATTGGCGCACTTTTACACCACCGATTTCTTTGTTGCTTCCGCTTTCGATGAGTCGCAGGTCATCAGCATCTATTACCTGATAACGGGGCAGGTGCCGGAAGTTATCACCAACCATGTACCCAACGAGCGCACCTATTGGGTAGATCTGCAGGACGTATCGGCAGATACTTTTACGCTGGTCATAGACAAGCGGGTAGGGGATATGCTACGGGAGCGGTTTGGGGTGTGAGTTGGGTTCAAGTAAAGAGATGCTACAGATGCTTAATACAACCTTTTGCGAGTTTCTAATATTGAACACGTTTTGCATCAGGTATCAGTTGCTACGACCTTCAGGTCGTGGATAATATAAAGTAAATCTCAGGCTTTAGCCGAACAATTAAAGTTGGAATTATAGGTCGATGTACATTTTGGCTAAAGCCAGTACCAGGGGCCTATAATCCACGACCTGAAGGTCGTGGCAACTAATTAGTTATTGAAAAATGCAGCTACCCCATACCACTGGCTCCTGTTTAAATATTTGTATAAACATTATTAATACCATTATTTACTTTATAACATTCTATTCCCACTACCTTTGCACCCTATGAAGTTACTCATGTCTTATCTGTCCCGTTACAAGGGAATGATAATCCTCGCCATATTGCTTGCCGCTGTTAACCAGAGCTTTTCGCTCATAAACCCTATCATATCGGGTAAGATACTTGACCGCTTTGTAAATCATCCCCACAGTGTTGATAGTGCAGGCCACATCGTTCGCGATATGACGCAGTTCATGCAGCAGGCATCTATGTTGCTGCTCGCTATTATGGGCGTGGCCATGGTATCGCGAATTGCCAAAAATTTTCAGGATTATGTGGTGAATGTAGTGATACAGAAATATGGTGCACAGCTCTATACGGATGGTCTGCGTCATGCGTTGCGCCTTCCTTATCAGGATTTTGAAGATCAGAGCAGCGGGCAGACATTATCTGTTCTTCAAAAGGTACGTGCCGATTGCGAAAAATTTATCAACTCTTTTTTTAATGTACTGCTGCCTACTATTGTAGGTATCGTATTCGTTATCGTCTTCACAGTCAGGCTCAATCCTTTCCTTCCGTTGGTTTATCTTGGTGGTGCCGTAGTGCTTGGTTTGCTTACGTCTATGCTGAGTAAGAAAATAAAGGTGGTACAAAAAACCATAGTGAAGGAAACTAATGCACTGGCAGGCTCAACTACTGAGTCGCTGCGTAATATAGAGTTGGTAAAGAGCCTTGGCCTTACCCAGCAGGAAATACGTAGACTCAACGCAACTACTATTAAGATATTGCAGTTGGAATTAAAGAAGGTGCGCACAATACGTACCATATCTTTTATACAGGGCACGTTTGTCAATTTCCTGCAGCAGGTAATAGTAATGAGCTTGCTGGTATTTGTATTTAAAGGTACCCTTACGCCCGGTACCTATCTTTCACTTACGTTCTTCTCGTTCTTTATATTCGGACCAATGCAGGAAATAGGTAATGTTATATTGTCTTATCGCGAAGCGGAAGCCAGTCTGAACAATATGCAGACCCTGTTCCAGAAGCCTATAGAATATACGCCCGAAACACCCGAAGCGATAAATGCTATTGAAGAGGTGAAGTTCGAGAATGTAACGTTCTGGCATAACAGTTCTACCCGCCCTGCATTAGACGGTATATCTTTCAATGTAAAGTTGGGCGAGACCATAGCTTTTGTTGGGCCATCGGGTAGTGGTAAGACCACACTGGTAAAACTGCTGGTGGGTTTATATCACCCTAATAACGGCCACATCTATTACAATGGTCACACCGATAAAAACATAGATTACGAAGAACTTCGTCGTCAGATGGGTCTTGTAACCCAGGACCCCCAGCTGTTCTCAGGTACGATCAAAGAAAATCTGCTTTTCGTAAATCCATCGGCTACGTCCGAGGATATAAATGAAGCACTACAAAGTGCATCTTGCCAAAACCTTTTGTCACGGGCAGAAAACGGTCTCGATACATTGATAGGCGAGGGTGGATTGAAGCTTTCCGGTGGAGAGCGTCAGCGCATCTCTATAGCGCGCTCATTGCTTCGTAAACCAAGACTCATGATCTTTGATGAGGCCACTTCGGCACTCGATTCATTGACTGAAGATGAGATCTCGCAGACCATTAAGGGGATTACCTCACAGCGCAATCATATTACCATTATGATCGCTCACAGGCTATCTACCATCATGCATGCAGATCGCATCTATGTACTGGAAAAGGGTAATGTCATCGAGACCGGCAATCACGAATCATTGGTTGCTGAAAAGGGACTTTACTATGCCATGTGGCGTCAGCAGATAGGAGAAAGAAAGGAGTTGCCTAAAATGGCAAAGGCGTAGACATTGTCTGAACTGTGATGGGTATGATTATTTGATGGGCTATGAACCGAGCCAGGGTTTAATCTCACTCATAGAGCCATTAAATAATTAATTGCGATGTAAACCATCCACCGCTTCGCAAAGTTCTTTGAGATCTACCGGTTTGTTGAAGAACCCTTCAACCTTGCTGGTGTCAATGTTCTTTACCATTACATTGTTGCGGTACTCGTCTTCATCCAGTCCGGTTACCAGTATCACCTTAAAATCGTGAGCTGGGTTAGTAGATGTCTTTGAGAAGTTTTGAAGAAAGTTGAAACCATCGTGCATAGGCATGAGCAGATCAAGCAGTACCACCGAAATTTCCGGGTTGGTATCCAGCAGTCGGGTAGCATCATTCCCGTTTGTAGCCTCCTTTATCACATATCCGTGCTTCTCGAAATATAACTTATAAACCTGGCGGGTGAATTTATCATCATCTACCAGCAAAACTGTACTTTTTTGCATTACTCTACGTTAGGTATATGTTTAGTGATTGAAAATCAGCGGTTTATGAGGGGAGAAAAATCAAAGTTAGTACATGGAAGTTAGATATTCAAACTGAAAACGGTGTAAGAGACTTTACAATTTGATAATTACTACATATTTATTCGGGTACATCGGCTGTATGTCAATAGAATAAGGTATTACAGCTTGTTGTTATTTTTTCTAATTGGGATATAATATTTTCTATAAGAAAAAAAGGTCGGTTTGACAGGTAGGTGAGATGCGAAAGGTGAGCCGACATTTTCTTAAAATAGTCGCCCCGAGATGCTATAGTAATTTAGCATTTTCACCCTATAATTTTTCAGCTTAGTTTATTACATTTACTTATGCTTAAAGGAAAGGTTGCGTTCATCACAGGTGCCAGCAGGGGCATAGGAGAAGCCATAGCGCTGAGGTTGGCTAAGGAAGGTGTGGCTATAGCTATTGTGGCTAAGTCTGTTAACGAAGATCCGCGGCTGGGGGGCACCATACACAGTGTGGCTAAGAAGATCAATGAAGAAGGCGGCAGGGCTTTAGCCATACAATGTGATATACGTGATGAAGAGCAGATAATAGCCGCTGTACAGCAGTGTGTATCAGTATTGGGTGGCATAGATATATTGGTGAACAATGCTTCCGCAATAATGTTGACCAATACTGAAATGACCGAAGCCAAACGCTTCGATCTGGTTCATGATATCAATGTGCGGGGTACATTCTTTGTTACCAAGCATTGCATTCCGTTCCTTAAGAAATCTGAGAATCCGCATATACTTACGTTATCGCCGCCGCTTGATCTGAATCCTAAATGGATAGCACCTTATGTTGCCTATACATTGAGTAAGTACAATATGAGTATGATGACGCTGGGCTGGGCAGGTGAGTTCAGGAAAGCAGGTATAGCAGCCAATTCTTTATGGCCGGTAACCACTATAGCTACTGCCGCAGTAAAGAATTTACTAGGTGGAGAAACCCTGATGAACATGAGTCGCAAGCCCGAGATACTGGCCGACTGCGCTGCCTTGATATTGGCGCAACCCTCAAAAGAATGCACAGGTAATCTGTTCTTAGACGAGCAGGTACTAACATTGGCAGGTATTACCAATTTCGATGAGTATGCAGTTACTCCTGGTGGTCCGCTGCAGAAGGATCTGTATGTGAGCTAGCAAGTACCTGGGAATGCGTTTCCTTAATCTTAACATGGGGGTTAACAAGCCGATTTACCATTTTTGTAACTTTGATCAAAAATAGAATATGACCGCGATTGTTATAAAGAGCGACAATGCAAAGAACATTAAGCTACTCACAGCCCTTGCAGAACAACTGGGAGAAACAGTAGATAAACTCTCTCCAACGCAAGCTGAAGATCTGCAATTGGGGATGATGATGAAAAAAGAAAAAACAGGGAAAACTGTTAGCCGAAAGGACATTTTTAAGCATCTTGATGCCTGATGAAAGTTGTATTTGATAGAAGCTTTCATAAGAGGTTGTTGAAAGTTACAGACAAAGCAGTGCTGGAGAAGGTAAGGCATGTTATTATTTCTACAGAAGAGGCGACTGATATAGGTGCAATTCCAAATCTTAAAAAGATGGAAGGCTTCAAAACATTTTACCGCATTCGTATAGGAGACTACCGTATCGGCATAGAAGTGAAAAAAGATATAGTTTCATTTATCACGATTGCACACAGGAAGGATATTTACAAAAAGTTCCCTTAATTATTAATTGTAAACGATTCTTTTAAAAGCGGATGTGCCCATTTAGCCATTTTTGGCTCGCGGCTTATTTACTTCCTTCACATCCACAATTCCCTGAAATAGATAGATCTTACCATTGCTCATATTCATACAGCGGGTGCGGGTACGGATCTTTTCCAACTTTTGGTACACAATACCATCTTCTGTCTGGAAGTAATGGTTGGGGGCAATGTCGTCAACCAGTTTATGGCCGTCTTTGCGTTCATCGTATCGGTAGAGTGCTTTAAACAGTCTCGGATCAGTGCAGGTACTGGCAGCTGGATCGTGAACATATGCCAGCAGTGCTTTCTCCACATCATTTGGAAATAGTTTCTTGCCAATGAAAGGTATAAGTATGTGCCTGAACTGCGTCTTCCATTCTTTTCCATGCGGACTTACAGAGTGGCCAAAATGTACGAAGGTGAACATATGCGCCAGTTCGTGTAGCAGAGTGATCAGGAAGCTATAAGGGTTGAGGGTGGCATTGATGCTTATGCGGTGGTAAGGATCGGTGGTTGTGGGGTTGCGATAATCTCCCAATACGCTTTTACGGTCGTGCGTAAGCGTGAGGTGTATGGTATGAGTTTTAAAAAAAGGCGCTACCTCATCAAAGGCCCCGGCAGGTAAGAACTGATCGAGAAAGGTTAGCGACGTTTCTTTCTTTTTCATGATTATTTTGTTGTCCGGGCCATCTTCGAGAGCAGCATTGTTTCCGTTGCTGAATAGACAAGATAGATAGCCATCAATATAAAAATGCTTGGTTTATGAACTGTACTCCTGTTTATGGCAACATACACTAATATGGCTACCATGCATACCATCAACTTAAGAAAGGATGCGCCCGACACGCCACGGACAAAAGCACCGCCCGGTTTGCCGATCTGTTTATTTACCATGTAAAATGCACTCAATGATAACACCACCATTATAGCATTGCCCGTCTCCAACACGGCAAACCTGAACGCAGGTAATTGCTGTTGCAGGACAAAAAATACTATACTCAGTATGACAAATATGCTAACAATAGTAACTGTAAACGTTTTCTTCATTTCTTGTTGAATTCTTTAATAATCTGCCACAATGATACGACCAATGCAATTAATGGAAATAATATTGTTAGCAGCGGCACACGCCAGCCTATTTTATGATCCAGTTTGTAGCCTGCCCACACGCCTATGCCCATCATCACCATCCACTGTGTGGCCAGCCCCGCATACCGCATCATATTTCGTTTGTCCTGAGCCATATTTTTACTGTCCCGAAATTATGGCAAACCAAGTGTAATTCGGAAAGTATTTTGTTAATTTAAACTTATCCTTCCCTCCCTCAACCCGATTTTTTGACTATTTTTGAGAGTAATAACAGAAAACCCGACTATATCTGTAAATGATGTAATTTTTCCGTTGGTTTTGCGTTAAGATAGGTCGGAGATAAACTGAAAACGAACATTTTGAATATTAAGTTAATATTATTTATACTATTTGGCTGCTTTCTGTTCACGTTTAGTACTGCACAAGCCCAGACCAAGGGTGGCGCTGGCACTAAAATGAGTGCAACAGATAGTTTGAATGCTGCCCGTAAATATCTTGCGGACAGTGTTGCGGCCGTGCGTAAATTCAAGAATAGTAAACATTATAAAGATAGTGTGGCCAGGTCTCGTACTGAAAAGACCAAATCACTTACTGCCGCCCGCAAGGCCCACACGGACTCCTTAAAAGCTGCACGATTGGGTGTGACCAAGCAGTCTCTCGATAAGCGTAAAACGGCTACGGATAGTCTTAAGGCCATTCAGAAGGAGCGGATGGATAAGATGGAAGCCATTAAGAAATACAAGGGCAGCAAGCGCTATGCGGATAGTGTGACCATATCTAAACGAAAGAAAAGTGATGCGATAAAGCGGGCAATTAAAGGGCATACTGATAGTCTTGCAGCTATACGAAAGCACTCCATGGACAGCTCAAGGGCTATTCGTAAACATGTGACGGATAGTATGAAAGCTGTGCGGACGCATTTTACAGACAGCCTTACCAAAGTAAGAAAGAGAAGATTGGACAGTCTTGCCAGGGTGAAATCGGGGAAGGATAAAAATTTCAAAGCCAAGGATAAAGCCGCTGAAAAGAAGAAAGCACTTGCCCTGGAGATAAAGATGAAGCAAAAGCATGAGGCCTATACGAACCAGGCGATGCTTAAGAAAAAATGGAGTCCCTTCCGGCAGTTCGTGCAGAATGGATTTACGCACTACAACTATTATTACAACGCCAATCGAAAGATGGAGGAGGCGAATGCCAATATGCTTAGGGGGGGCATTAAGGAGAATTATGACACGCTCATAAGGCTCTATCCATTTGACCCTGATAAGGATTCGGCACTGCTTGCAGCGGATATGGATAGTATTATCCATAAAGTTTCTGTGGGTATACAAATACATGATCCTCGCGTAAAATGGGCCAATGACCTATACCTGTTAATGGGGCAGGCATATTATTTTAAGGGGAATTACAATAGTGCAGCGGCAACTTTCAAGTACATCATAAGCAGTGATGAAGAGGCTAAAAAGGCGGAGTTGAAGGCTAGTGGTCAAAGGCCGGCCTCGGGAGCATCGATAGTAGAGGATAATCATTCCGCGCTCGATTTCCTGAAGCATAAATCGGTACACAATGATGCTATACTCTGGTTAGCGCGAACTTTGGTGCAAGCTAAACAGGTTGAAAATGGCCAGGCTGTTCTGTCTTTACTAGCCTCTGATCCAAACCTGCCAGATGATATGGAAGGCGAGGTGGCTGTAGGAAAAGCATTTGCTTATTACAAGGATGAAAACCTCACAGCAACTTCTGAGCAATTGAGCATTGCTATGGAAGACGATAACCTGCCAAACTGGTTGCGCATGAGGGCAGCATTCCTTAACGGGCAAATACAGCAAAGTGAAGGGAAATACCTGGCGGCAGTTGCCAGTTTTGAACGCAATCTTGATTTCTTCCCTAAAATGGATATGGACTTTTATTCCCGTAAAAACATAGCGTATAACACGCTGATGGCGGGTGGGGATGTGGAAGATGGTACAAAACCATTGAAGAAAGTGTTGAATGATCCTAAATATGCTACCTACTACGATCAGGTTTACTTCGTGTTGGGCAAGCTTTCGCAAAAGGCTAAAAAGCCCAATGACGCGATAAAGTACCTGACGCTAAGTGCAACAACACCAAAAGCTACTAAGAAGCAAAAGGCCATTTCTTACGCATCTCTGGGAGATGTGTATTATGATGAGGGTAGCTATTCAATGGCTAAAAACGCTTACGACAGCGCCAGCAAGTATGCTGGGACCGGTATTAAAGATCCTGCGGTGATGGCGAGCATTTTACGCAGTAAAGGATTGTCTGAAATATCTATACCTGCGGGTATCATACAGGATCAGGATAGCCTGATGGCTTTGTCTGAAATGAGCAAGAAGGAGCAGCAGGCTGTAGTACGCAAATACCTCAGAGACCTGGAGCAAAAGTTGAAGGACAGTGCTAAGAGCGCCCAGGAAGGACCAGCTATAGCTGCATTGCCACAAATTGAAACAGCAGCTGATCCGGCCGAGTCTGCCAACTGGTATTTTAGCAACCCGGTAATTATGCAGCAAGGTGTTGCAGACTTTAAGCGTAAATGGGGTAATCGCGCATTGAACGACAATTGGCGCAGAGCGGCTGCAGTTGGTTTTGCGGGAAGCAATAACACATCAGGTGGTGCAAACGGCGGACTGACCGCGGACGACGATAATGCAGAACCTGAACCCGATGCCAACACAAACGGATTGCCATCGGAAGAGAGCCTGCTGGCTAAGATACCTAATACGAAAGGGCAGAAAGATGCATCTATAAGGATGTCTCAGAAGGCTTATATAGCATTGGCAAAAGCGTACCTGAAGCAACTGGATGATCATGTGCAGGCTACTAAAACGCTGGATACATTGGATGCCCGCTACCCGAATCACAACCAGAAAGAAGAAGAACTATATCTACGATATCAATTGGCCATCAGGGAGAATAAGCTG
>CANBQQ010000063.1 GCA_947371715.1 Flavipsychrobacter stenotrophus | reverse complement strand
TACCAGTTTATAGCCATCTTCATAAAACGGATATGGCCCCATCCAGTACTCAAAGCAATGGATCATTTGCGGCACAACCGCGAACTGCTTTCTTGCTCTGTCCTCGTTGTAACGAAGTACCCAGAAGTCGAGATTCAGTTTACCATCCTCCCCCATTACAGTATCGCTCCAATGCACATAGTCGCCAATGTAGAAGGACACATCATAGTTGTTGATTGGGTTATTCACGTGCCAACGCCAGTCATATTGAATCATTTCACGCAAGTCCTGTTCCAAATCGTCATGCGGAGTACTAACCAACCGGCCGTTGCTAATTGCCGACAAACCTTGAGGGACGGTAAGATAAATGTCCATTCCATTATCTGGTTCATCCCACTGGGCGTCTTTACATGGCCACCACACGCTGGCACCAAGCCCCTGGCAGGAAACCGCTATCCAAGGCTTCCCGGTACTGTCTGTCTTCCATGAGAAGCCACCATCCCAGGGCGGATTGACCGCTTTGCGGGGGCTGCCATGAAAATAAACAAATACAGCCCTTCTGCGCAAACTGTCGGGATCCTTTTTGTTGAGCCTTGAAAAATCAGATATTACCCACCATACGTTGTTTTCTTTTTTGAATGATAATGACGTCCGATCTGAGTGGACGGAAGTGCTGTAAATAGGATCAATTTTCCATCCTGATTTAGCAGGCTGTTTTGATAACAGTGCATCAACTTTATCTCTATTTGTACTATCAATATACCACTCCAACATAAGAATACTGTCAATAACCATTGGGTCTTGAAGATCAATCTGCATAGAGTCACCTGCGGTCTTGACCACAGAAAAATCAATTGCACTATAGCCTTTGATCGACTGTCTGCCCGTATCAAACGATACAACAAGCTCATACTTCTTCACATCCCACCAATCTCTACCCCTGCCATTGCTGCCTCGCAGCGTATCGGCATGGGTAAAAGCAAATGTGGTATTTGCTGAGAGCAAATACCACATAGACAATATTATAAAAAGTACTTTCTTCATTATGGTTTCTTAAAGTCAAGTAACTCAACATCGAATACCAGTACTGCATTGGCCGGTATAGCCTGTGTAGGGCTATGAGCGCCGTATGCTATACCCGATGGTATGTACAATGTACCCTTACCACCCTTTCCGAACATTGGTATACCTTCATCCCAACCCTTGATCACCTGGCCCTGACCTATAGGGAATTCCAATGGTGTTGTATGGTGGAAAGCAGAATCTATGTTAGAATCGAACTTGCGGCCATCTAATGTCTTACCGGTATACATTACAGATACCTTGTCACCTGCAGCTGGTTTTGCACCACCTTCTTTTGACACAGAATAGTACAGACCAGAGGCAGTTTTAGTAGCCTGGATGTTGTTCTTCTTCAGGTAATCAGTGATCAGTTTATCATCAAGATCAGCCTGGCTGGCAATGTTGGTGGTCTCTACATCAAATACTAATACTGAATTAGCAGGGATGGTTGGGCTCCTGTCCTGGCTGCCATAAGCTAAACCAGATGGGATGTACAATACACCTTTACTGCCCTTGTTGAACAATGCCAGACCTTCGTCCCAACCCTTGATCACCTGGCCTGCGCCCAATGTCAAAGTAAAAGGATCCGTGTGGTGGAACTCAGGATCAGTGTTAGAATCGAATGCCTTACCATTCAACAGTTTACCTGTGTAGTTAACACTAACGCTTTGTCCTGCCTTTGCGTTTTCGCCTGTGCCTTCCTTAGTTATAGAGTAGTAAAGACCTGAAGCAGTCTTCTTTGCATTAATATTATTCTGCTTAAAGTAAGCCTGCATAGCTGCATCATCAATACCCTTCTGCTTGTCGCTGGCTGCTGATGCTGCCTTCTTGAAGTCAACATCGCTGACAGCAGATACCAATACTACTTCATATACCAATACATCGCCCTTCTTCATGCCCGGCATCATCTGCTTGTTCTGATTGAGCAAAGAATCTACCGGCAACCTCATAACAGCACTATCACCGGCTACCATCTTCATGAAACCTTCAATAGGATCTCCCTTGAAGTTTGGTGGTTGCACCTGGAAAGGAACAGGCTTGCTGGCATTCATTTTACGAGAATCGAACATAGTGCTGTCCTTGATATGCACGTGGATGTGCATTTCCAAATGATCACCAACAGCAGGATTTTTAGTACCTGTACCATGCTTGGCCACCTTGAACAGTAAGCCGCTTGGCAACTTTGTAAAACCAGATACATCTTCTTTAGAACTCTTAGTTACTTTAGCTGCAGGCTTTGCAGTAGCGGTTTTTTTCTGTGCAACGCATATAGTGCCTGCCGCCAGCATTAAAGATAAAAGGGCAACTTTTTTCATTTTTCTGATTTGTATTTATTTATTAGGTTTAATATAAGTTTATGCGCTCAAGTAACCACAAAAGCTGCACGGAGCTGCAATATAGTAATTATTTCACGTCGGTTATTTCCATTTCAAAAATCATAACAGAATTTGCAGGAATCGCCTCGGTTGGAGAGTTTGGACCGTAAGCCAGTCCTGAAGGCACATATAGCGTTGCCTTAGTGCCTTTCTTCATCAATTTCAAACCCTCGTCCATACCAGGTATAACGGCATTGGTGCCCACTTCCACATCGAAAGATGCAACGTGTCCAAATTTAGGATCTACATTAGAATCGAAAACAGTGCCATCCAAAAGTTTGCCAGTATAGTTAACCGATGCTTTTTTTCCCGCTGTGATCAGGTCGCCCGTGCCTTCCTGCTGAATAGTGTAATAAAAACCAACGGGAGATTTTACCGGCTGCAACCTGTTTTTGGTAAAATACTCCATCATTAGTAATTCATCGGCCTGTACCTGGCGGCCGGCAGCAAGCGCTTGTTCTTTTTCCATTTCCTCTTTGTTTCTCACCGAGAGTACAGCTACTTCATAAATGAAATAATCTCCGTCTTTTGCAAAGGGTGGTAATGGCTGATCGGCAAAGTTCTTTCTCAGCGTGTCTACAGATACACGAACAATAGCGCTATCGCCGGCCGAAAGCATGGTAAAACCTGCTACAATATCGCCGGAGAATTTGGCTTCCGCAATAGGTAAAACCACCGGCTTGCCATCGTTCATTATCCTGCTGTTGAGTATGGTAGAGTCTTTAGAGTTGCCTTTTCCTACTTTCCAGATGATGTTAGCTTCCACCACATCGCCCAACTTAGCTGCAGGGCCCGCTACATCTTTAATGATCTTGTATTCTATGCCATGGGTACGTTTAAATGCAGCAGCTACTGGCTTGGCCACCGGCTTGGCCGCCTTTTGCTGAGATAGCCCTACAAATGGAACGGCGCAAAACAACAGGAAAAAAGTATACTTCATAATTATTATCAGTTCTAAGTTTTCTATACGGTTATTGAACCGCGTTTATAAGACAATATTATTTTACGTCTTTAATTTCCATATCAAAAATGAGTATGGCATTAGGTGCTATCGGACCATTGCCGTGATCGCCATATGCGAGGCCTGAGGGAATATACAAAGTGCCTTTAGTACCCTTCTTCATTATCAGCATACTCTCATCCATACCCGGTATGACCATTGCCTTACCCACTTCGAACTTTAAAAAATCCTTCCCTACATTCGAGTCGAACGTTTTACCGTCCATGGTCTTGCCTGTATATATTATTGATACAGTTTTGCCCTTGGCTATGTTAGCACCGGTACCAGGTGTCTTGATCGTATAATAGACGCCGGAAGGTAATTTTTTAGCGACAATATGCTTGCTTGCAAAATAGGCTTTCAATTGCCTTTCATCTTCTTCTGCCTGTTGAGCTGCTTTCTTTTGCTCCGCCTTTTCGGCGTCAGCCTTACTCTTAACCGATATCATTGACACTTCATAGATGTAGTACTCTCCCGGTTTGCCAAAGGGCGGCATTGGCTGTCCATTCAGATTCTTCTTCATAGAATCGACCGAAACACGAATAACGCCACTGTCTCCTGCTGACATTAACGCCAGGCCGGTAGACATATCGCCTACAAACTTAGCAGGCACCAATGGCATAGTTATAGGCCGTCCATTGTTCATTTTACGGGTATCTAAAACGAGGCTATCTTCTGAGACGCCGTCGTTTTTGCCTACTTTCCAAAGCACGTTCATTTCCAGTATATCCGATTCCACGGCATTCTTGCCAGGCACATCTTTAACCATCTTGAACTCAATACCGTCGGCATACCTGAATGCAGGGGTTGCACCATGCTGCTGGCAGAACCCTGAGCATGGTAATGCTAAAGCCAATAAAAAAACAGCCTTTGTCATAATCTACAATGTGGTTTATAAAACACCAATAATTTCAATTTCAAAAACAAGTATGGAGTTGGCCGGAATACCGTCCTCAGCTTTGGCGCCATACCCCACCCCTGATGGGATGTAGATAGTAGCCTTTGAGCCATACTTCATCTCCAACAATGCAATATCCATGCCCTTTATTACTTCGCCTAGTCCTGCATGAACTTTTAACGGTTCTTTGCCAACATTAGCGTCGAAGGTAGTTCCTTCCAGCAGCTTGCCGGTATAGAACATAGTTACACCCTGGCGTTTATGGATATGCGGTCCTGATCCAGGCTTTTGCACGACCATATAGACACCTGATGCCAGCGGCTTCGCCTTGATGTTATTAGCAGTGAAATAGTCTTGTAAAGTCTTATCCTCTTGTTGCGCCAATGGTGACGATTGTCCAAAGACCAACACAGAAAATAACAGGAAAACAGATGTCAATAGCGTTTTCATAAAAACAACAACGTTCCTAAAAGAAGAAACTACACCTGCATTTACAAAATATAAATACCGGTGTAGTTCTAAAAATATTATCAGTTAGTCAATTACTTCATTGCTTGTGGCTGTGGCTGAGCCTGTGGCATTTCAGGCTTAGCATCGGTAACGTCCTTAACTTCCATTTCGAAGATCAGGATAGCATTGTTAGGGATTGGACCCTGACCATGATCGCCATAAGCTAATGCTGAAGGGATATACAAAGTACCCTTTGTACCCTTCTTCATAATCTGCAGACCTTCGTCCATACCTGGTATAACACCACCTGTACCAACATTGATCTTCAATGCATCCTTGCCTATGTTAGAATCGAAAGTCTTACCATCGAGCAACTTACCAGTGTACATGATAGAAGCGGTCTTGCCCTTAGCAATGTTCTCGCCTGTACCCGGAGCAGATATAGTGTAGTAAACACCAGATGGAGTTTTTTCAGCCTTGATGTTGTTCTTAGCGAAATATTCCTGCAGCAATTTCTCATCTATCTGAACCTGCTGAGCAGCTTTCTGCTGAGCTTCTTTTTCTGCTTCTGCCTTACTCTTTACCGATACCATAGATACTTCATAGATGAAATATTCACCTTCCTTAGCAAAAGGAGGCATTGGCTGATCCTTCAGATTCTTCTTCAAAGAATCGATAGAAACGCGGATAACCGCGCTGTCACCTGCAGAAAGCAAAGCCAGACCAGCTGACATATCGCCAACAAACTTAGCAGACATCAAAGGCATTGTGATAGCCTTACCGTTGTTCATTTTACGGGTATCAACGATAACGCTGTCCTTAGACTTGCCATCGTTCTTACCTACTTTCCATACGATGTTCATTTCCAGCATATCGCCTTCCTGAGCATTCTTGCCCGGAGCATCCTTGATGATCATGTACTCGATACCGTTAGCTTTCTTGAAGCTTGAACCATTCTGGCAGCTAGCTGCACCTAAGATAACCGCGCCTAATAACGCTACAGGTAATATCCTCTTTATCATGTTTATTTGTTTACTGTTTTCTTTTGTTGAGTATCTTTTATTTATCAGCCCGCAAAATTGAGCTTTTTTACTTTAATAGTATAACTTTTTAATTTTTTCAGGGGTGAATATCCGACAAAATTTTCTTAAAATTAGCAATTGTGTCCTTTAAACTGGCTTTTGAGCGCCCGCCTGATGCATTAAAGTGCCCTCCTCCCTCAAAATGTTCTCTTGAAAATGCACTTACATCAAAATCTCCTTTGCTGCGAAAAGATAGTTTTACCTCATCATTGCGCTCGGTGATCAATGTTGCGAACCTGATATTGGCAATGCTCAGCGGATAGTTGACCAAACCTTCAGTATCTCCACTCTGCGTGTCGAACATGCCCATATCTTTCCTTGACAGGGTAATGAGTGCCGCGTTATATTCAGGAAATACTTCCATCTTCTCCGTAAGTACATAGCCAAGGAAACGCATGCGGCTCTCGCTCCATGAATCGTAGATGTGCTCGTGTATCTTAGAGTGCTCAAGACCATGATGCTTTAAGTTAGCGATCATAGAATGAACACTGGCTGAAGTGATCGGGAATCTGAAAGAGCCGGTATCTGTCATAACACCCGTATAAAGACACTCTGCTATTTGTGCGTCAATAAGATCATTGTCATTACACAGGTTGATAAAGTCATACACCATTTCGCAGGTACTGCTCTTCTCCGGTATGCTCATGCCGTAGTCCCAATAGGGCTTTGGCATAAGGTGGTGATCTAATAATATCTTTGGTTGCGTAGCCGCAGCCAATGGTGCTTCCAGGTGCTTGGTACGACTGTAGTCGTTAAAGTCGAGGCAGAATATAAGGTCTACTTCGGTCAACAACTGCTGACAAACCTTAATTTGAGACTCGTAGTTATACAACTTATCTACACCCGGCATCCACATAAGGAACTCCGGCAGTTCGCAGGGAGATACTGGATAAACAGTATGCCCCTTCTTCACCAGGTAATGATACAGCCCCAGCATACTACCTATCGCATCGCCATCGGGCTTGTGATGGGTAGTAATAAATATCTTCTTAGGCGACTGCAGTAAAGGGAAAGCGTCTTGAATTGAGCGCATTTATATAAAGTAAAAATGTAAAAGTAAAATTTGAAAATAACGGCCGAAGAAATCTACATTTTTCATATGTTAGATTCTTGCGGAGTGCAAAGGTAGGTAAAACATGCTGGATATAACAGGTGTAAGGAAATGTCTGAATGAGAAATTGGTACATCTTTTCAAGTGATGAGCACTTTGTCTCGATTGCCGTTACCGATGTTCGGGTCAGAGACCGTTAATTTGGGTCGTCACGAGAGCACTGGGCTAAGTCTCGGGATGGCAAAAAGTTTGGTAATGTTTACCACTAAAGGCAGTGCGATTTACTACCTGTAATGTTGTTGAAAAAATAAACATATCCACATTTTTGAAGGGATATAAGGTAGCATTATTCATTGTGGAATTCCACACCCCACTTTAATATATAATAGAATACAAGAGTAGCCGCTATAATTTCACAATCTCAGACAAACAACCGATTTAAATAGATAAAAATATACAGCACTACCTCGTCAGCGTGCTTCTGATACGGATATAATCAGGGTAGGTCATATAATCAAGTATCATTCGGCTATTAGTGAACGTGCCTGTACCTGCAGTGTAAGAATATGATGCAGAGATCGCATCAGTGATTACTGTACCTGATAATCCATCAAGATGGCAGTGAATGGTGCGGCCGGAGCGGTTTACATTTACCTGATTAGGACCTGCGCGTGTTATAGTTGCAGAGTAAGTACCAGTGAGAAATGAATTAGAGCTGGAATCATGGCACGTCCATGCGCCAACAAGTGGTATACCCAAATCGGCACCCGACACCAGATTAAAAGTAAAGGTCTGGTCTTTGCGATATAAAGCAGAACAGCGTAATTTGATTGGATAACTACCTGATACCGGCAATGAAGAAGTAACAGTAAAACGGAAAGAGTCTGAAGTTTGTACAGTTATAGATGTCGGCGTTACAGTAACTCCGGCAGGTATATTTACAGGTACGACCGTTATATCACCTTCACCCGCATCGCCGAGGGTAAAGGCAACATCGGTAGTATTGACGGCATCGTTGGTTACAAGGTAATCATGCAGGTTATTTAATTGATAAGGTGCAGTACCTCTTATGGTATCGGCAGGTCCTTTTTTGCAGGATTGCAAGGCGCAAAACATGGCAACAGAAGCAAGAAGAAGTGCATATTTTTTCATGCGATATTGGCTTTACGGTTTAAAGATAATATACCAAATGTGAATATTCACAACGATGTTTAAAAAATCAAGTTGCAGCTGCGATGGACCCGGGGTACTTTAGTATTACGATAATATTGGTAATTGGATTTCCAACATTTTAACTTTTACTTTTTTATTTTTAAATACCTTTGCGGCACAAAAATCAAAGAATAATATGTCCAATCGTACGTTTACCATGATCAAGCCTGACGCTGTGAAGGCAGGTAATATAGGTAACATCTTGCAAATGATAACTGATGGTGGTTTCAAGATCGTAGCAATGAAATATCTGCACATCACCACTAAGCAGGCTGAAAAATTCTATGAAGTTCACGCTGGCCGTCCATTCTATGGCGAATTGACTCAGTTCATGAGCAGCGGTCCTATAGTAGCTGCTATCCTTGAAAAGGAAAATGCTGTTGCTGATTTCCGTAAGCTGATCGGTGCAACTAATCCTGCCCAGGCTGAAGAAGGTACTATCCGTAAAAAATACGCTACATCAATAGGTGAGAATGCAGTTCATGGTTCTGACAGCGATGAGAACGCTCTTATAGAAGGTTCTTTCTACTTCAGCGGACTGGAGCAATTCTAATTTTTAGGTGAGATAATAAATTAAATAGCGGGAAACTGTATAAGTTGCCCGCTTTTTTTTACATTTGCAACATAAAAAACAAACTTTACAATGGGAAGAGGCGATAAACGTACTAAAAAAGGTAAAATAGCAATAGGTAGCTTTGGCAAATCACGTCTTGCTCGTGCTAAGAAAGTAGCAACAGCAGCACCGGTTGCAGCAAAAAACTAAAAACATTCGAAATGTAATTTGAGGCCGTACTTTGTAAAATGTACGGTCTTTTTTTGACTTAAATTTTAGCATAATGAGTGTTTTTCATAATAAGGATATTTCAGGTATTAGCTTCCTGGTGACCGGCGGTGCCGGCTTTATCGGTTCACATATTGTTGAGTACTTGCTCACCAATGGTGCCGGCAAGGTAAGAGTGCTGGACAACCTGGCAACAGGTTCTATAAATAATGTCAACCTGTTTAAGAGCTACCCTCAGTACGAATTTATGGAGGGCGATATACGGGATGCAGCTACTTGCGACAAGGCATGTGAGGGTATTGACTATGTTACTCACCAGGCCGCACTAGGCTCTGTGCCCCGTTCTGTAAAAGACCCGGTAACCAGTAATGATGTGAATGTAGGTGGTTTTGTAAACATGATCACTGCAGCTAAAAATGCCGGCGTTAAGGCATTTGTTTATGCATCTTCATCATCTGTTTACGGCGACGAACCTAACCTGCCTAAGCGTGAAGACAGAACCGGCAACCTGCTATCTCCATATGCGGTTACCAAAATGACCAATGAGTTGTATGCCAACGTATTTCATAAGCTATACAACATGAATGTTGTGGGCCTGAGGTACTTTAATATATTCGGACCAAGGCAAGATCCAAACGGGCCTTATGCCGCGGTAATACCTTTGTTTGTAAGTGGCATTATGGCCAAGACACCCGTTTACATAAATGGTGATGGCATACAGACGCGTGACTTTACTTACGTAGCTAATGCAGTGCAAGCTAACATTAAAGGCATGTTGTGCGAAAACCCCGAAGCATTTGGTAAAGCTTATAATATTGCCGTAGGCTTCAACTTCTCAGTAAACTTCCTGTACGAATCTATCAGAGATATGCTGGGTGCTACCCACGAGGCTACTTACAGGGAGCCACGTGCAGGCGATATTCATGATAGCCTCGCCAATATATCTAGAGCACAGACCTTGCTGGGTTACCACCCTACTACCGAGTTCCTGGATGGCTTGAAGATAACGGTTGATTTCTTTAAGAGTAAGTAGATAATTGCCGATCAATTTTCGGGTGTTACAAACGCCCCGCCATTGCATCCGCGATACAATCGCGGACGAGTATGATATAATCATAAGAAGTAAAAATGCCGGACATCTACAGACGTCCGGCATTTTTACTTTTAAGTTTTACGTTTTTACTTTTTATG
The DNA here is from genome assembly GCA_947371715.1 of Flavipsychrobacter stenotrophus. Classification (GTDB taxonomy): domain Bacteria; phylum Bacteroidota; class Bacteroidia; order Chitinophagales; family Chitinophagaceae; genus Flavipsychrobacter; species Flavipsychrobacter stenotropha_C. The sequence goes on along the minus strand of CANBQQ010000063.1, from coordinate 494 downwards.
ATTTACCCATTACATAGATATTCTCAGCTGTTGGGGTTGGGCTACCACCTTCTTTTTCTAATGATATAGCAAATGCATCACCCGACATTACCGGCCTATCTATCTTTTGAATGCTGGCTGTTCCGGCCATTTCTGCAGGCATCATACCAATACCTACCGGCTTACCTTCCTGCATTACCCATAGCTGATATTGCATTCCCTTTGGTGGTTTAGGCAGGCCTTCTATCATTACATAGGCTTCACCCTTTTCCTTCTTCCAGTAAACAGTTGCCGCCATAGGATGGCCTTTTACTATAGTGTGCATCACAATGGTCTGCATAGCCGTATCGGCCATCATGTCTGCGTTCTGCTTGTATTTTTCTACTGTTTGTGCCAGCGCTTTTTGCTCCTCAACGATATTATTAAGAGCTACTGCCTGTGTTTCAAACTGTTGTTTCTGCTTACTATTCTGCACCCAGAATATGCCATTCATAGCCACACTACCCACCAATGCT
>CANBQQ010000062.1 GCA_947371715.1 Flavipsychrobacter stenotrophus | reverse complement strand
TATTTCCATAGTAGCGGCACCGGTGGTGCTTTTTACTATTCTTACCTCTTCGGCAAAGCTTGGGTAGTCGAGTGTTATCTGGAACATGAAACGATCCAGCTGTGCTTCCGGCAACGGATATGTGCCTTCCTGCTCTATCGGGTTCTGCGTAGCGAGTACAAAGAATGGCGCAGGTAGTTTATATAAAACGCCACCGGCAGTTATGTTACGCTCCTGCATGGCTTCCAGCAGGGCAGCCTGTGTTTTAGGAGGCGTACGGTTAATTTCATCGGCCAATACTATGTTGGCAAACAAAGGACCTTTTATGAATTGAAACTGGCGTTGTTCGTTGAGTATCTCCGCACCGGTAATATCACTGGGCATCAGATCGGGGGTGAACTGTATACGCTTGAAAGACAGGTGCAATGCATCGGCAATGGTCTTTACCAGCAAGGTTTTAGCCAGTCCGGGTACACCCACCAGCAGGCTATGGCCATTACAGAGAATTGAAATGATCAGCTTTTCTACTACATCGTCCTGTCCTACTATTACTGTGCCTATTGCTTTGCGTAATCCTGCAACACTTTCCTTGAGCGCGTTAGCCGCCTCTATATCATTTGCGTATGACTGCATTGTTTCTAAAGTCTTTTTATAAAGAAAGGGAAAGTTCTATTATTTTGCGGTAACAAACAAATACTTTAACGTGGATGTAACTATAAGGCAGGCGCAGCAGCAGGTAGATGGCTGGATAAAGACAGTGGGTGTCCGTTACTTCAACGAACTCACCAATCTCGGCATCCTGATGGAGGAAGTGGGGGAACTTTCCCGCATTATGGTGCGCAAGTATGGGGAGCAGTCTTTTAAAGAAAGCGATAAGCAAAAGGACATGGCCGATGAGATGGCCGATGTGCTATGGGTGCTTATGTGCCTGGCCAACCAAACCGGCGTAGATCTTACTGATGCGCTGGAAAAAAATTTTGAGAAAAAGAATATAAGGGATGCTAGGAGGCATTTAGATAATGAGAAGTTGAAGTAGTGATCATCCAGGTGTTGGGGTTTGCGCGTGCAATTCATGAAGCAATCTTACGAAAGGACGTATTCGTTTTGTAGGATGTGTGAACTTATGAGATTTCTTTGCAAGCATCCCGACGCGAGATTGCTTCGTGCCTCGCAATGACCCGTATTGGAAGGAAATTTGAAAAGTGGCAGTTTTTCTGAAAAGTGGCAGTTTGGGATGAGGTGTATTGGCTGAAATCCTTTACCGGTAAGGTTTTTGATGAGTTTTAACAAACTGCTACTATCTGCCACTTCCTGCCACTTTCTGCCACATGTTGCCACTTTTTCTGCTACTTTTTATTTTTGCCTCGTCCCTAAATAGGTTTACATGTTGGTTATCCGTCCGTCGTGCCCACCCGATTTGGAGACGCAAAATCTTGCGTCTCTACGAACGTGTATGATATAATATATGGTCGCAGGGCTGAAGATTTTCAGCTCCTACGATTTGGGTGGTGATCTGGTTCATAATGTCAAAGAGCGCACAGGGTTTCACCTGATTTGAGTGCAAATTAGTAAGGGATTTTATATTCTGCAAATAAACATATCCACAAAATTTGCGAAAAAATCGGCTGAAAGGCTTTGTGGGTAAGGGGTTGAGGTGGGTTATTTTCTGTGGATATGTTTTTTTGAGCCTGTCTAAACTTCCGCAAAGGCGGGGCAGGCAAGGACTTTTAATGTCGTAGTGGATTGTACTGATCTCGATTTACAATACGCATGATCAGTCGGTCGAAATGATAGGGGAGCGGTATATTTTGCCGCTTACAGTATCTTCATAGGTATGGCTCGCTTGGTAAATGTTTTGACTCTTGTCCATTTGCCGGCTTCTGAGTCGGGATTAAAATCGAGGGTGGTGTGCCATGAGTTTTCGGGCTTGTATTCCTGTTCTATTCCTTTGAGCACACCGGCAGCTATCTTTTCTGAATGAATGATGGTCACGCATTCGGTATTGAGGTTGGCACTGCGGGGATCGAGATTGAAGGTGCCGATTACAGTTGTTTTTCCATCGATCACCATCGTCTTTGCATGAAGCCCGAATATGGGTGTGAAATTCATTTTTTGTTGTAAGGCGCCGGTCATTATCTCATAGCGTTCTTTGGCATCGGGTTTGAATTCGTAAATATTTACTCCCGCCTTCAGCAAGGCTTTTCGGACCTTCTGGTAGCCTGCAAATGCCGCGAGGTTATCGTTTGAAGAGAGGCTATTGGTCATGATATTTATCTGCACACCCCGCTTTGCCGCATCGGCAAATAGCTGCAGGCCTTCTTCGGTAACTATGAGGTATGGCGACTGTATGTCCAGTCGGTGCTGGGCGCTGGCGATCAATGCTGCAAGGTGTTGGGTGGTGTTACCACCGCCGTGCATGCCGGCTACATCATTTTTACCCGGGGCATCGCTTATAAATTCTACACTATCTATCCAGATGAGTTTTCCCGATTGTTCTATGTTTTTGAACATCTCGGGCAGCGATTTTATTTTCTCTCGGACCTGTGGCCAGAAGTTATCGGGGTTGCAGGCATACTGGTGCAGCCTTTCGAATTTTGCCGTGTCTTTAGCATCATAATCGGGATCTTCTACCAACTTTGTTACAGGTACACTCAAAGCATCATTCCAGAAAGTTTCAAAAGAGCTATGTACATCGTTCACCGTTTTACCCAGAAGTAATACATCTCTGTCGCGGAAATTAAATTCATGATCGAAGTCGAAATACTCATCGGCAATGTTGCGGCCACCGGTGATAACTACCTTGCCATCCACGCAGAAGGTTTTGTTGTGCATGCGTTGGTTAGCACCTTTAAAATCGGTAGCAAACTTCTTTAGTTTACCTGCTATGTTCTTACCCAGGTTAACGCCAGGATTGTAGATCTTGATCTCTATATTGGGATGGGAGTCGAGTGTCAGCAGTTCATGCGGTCCGGCATCAACCAGTATATCATCTATAAGTATGCGCACCTTTACGCCGCGGTCGGCAGCACGCACCAGGTAGTCGCACGCAATTAGGCCTACATTGTCTGTGGCAAAGATGAAGTATTGAATATCTATTGTCTTTTCGGCATTCTCGCTGAGCCATGCCCTGGTCATCATTGCATTACCACCATCTTCCAGCACGTAAACGCCGGTTTTGCCCGTTTTAAGGCTGTCTTGCAGTGGTTGTAATTCCCTGCCCAGTCCGGCTGAGTCACTAAAGTGTATCTGCGAACAGAAGTCTTTTGTGTACGCCGGTATTTCCTTTGGTTTGCTGCCGCAGGAGGTAAGGAATATAAATAAGACTAGCAGGTGGGATGGCTTCATTGGGTAAATTTACAACTCGTTAGTATTTGGCGGTTGTAAATTTTTTGATACATCTTAGCTTGCTTTGTCCTGTATTTTCCGAGTTACTTTTACTACCAACGCTCTTGGAAGGAAGCGAATTGAATTGGCCATTATATAATTCATAAGCCCATGGATAGCCACCGTTTTACCCTTCATCATTGCCTTATATCCATACTCTGCTACTTCCTTTGACGTAGGCAACTTTTTGCCTTTCACCAATGCGCTCTCCTCCATTGCCGCTGCTGCCTGAAAACCACTTTCTGTTGCGCCCGGACAGAGTGTAGTTACTGTTACGCCCTTTTCGCTAACCTCGTTGGCAATGGCCTCAGAGAAGCTAAGTACATACGCCTTTGTGGCGTAATAGACTGCCATAGTGGGCCCCGACTGGAATGCTGCGGTAGATGCCACGTTCATTATTTTACCACTTCCCCGCTTTGCCATTTCTTTCAGGTAGAGCTTCGTAAATTGGGTTAGTGTAGTAATGTTCAGGTTGATCATTTGCAGTTCTTTGTTCCAGTCGGTTTCGGTGAACATGCCAAAATCGCCAAAGCCTGCATTATTGATCAGGTAGTCGATCTGAATATTTTGCTTTTGGGTTGCGTTATAGACTTCCTGTGCGGCATTGGGTAAGGATAGGTCTTTATCAATGCTGTAAACGGTTACCTTATACTGTTGCTCTAATTCAGCTTTTAATTCATCGAGCCTTGCCTTATTTCTTGCTACTAATACCAGGTCATCTCCTTTAGATGCGTGTATTCTTGCCAGTTCCAGGCCAATTCCGTTTGAAGCTCCTGTAATTAATGCTGTTGCCATGTAAGGTGAAATTTAGATTTTATGCAAAGCTATCGTTGCAGAACGAAACCAACAACATTAGAGTATAGTCTATACTTGTAATTTATTTTTCACCGTATTATCTTTGTTGTATGCTCATCAACGAACTCTCTAAGCGAACCGGTATTACCGCACACACGATAAGATTTTATGAAAAATCGGGCTTGATAAAGGGCAAGCGTGATGAGCGTATTAAGTCTAACAATTACTTTCATTACGATGATGAAACTGTGGAGAAGTTGGAATTGATATCGGATGCTAAATCAATAGGTTTTACACTTAGTGAAATAGGGCAATTGATGGATGCGTGGTACAATAATAAAATCACCATTTCCGAGAAAGTGCTTGTGCTGGAAGAAAAGCTCCGGTCTATAGACGAGAAAATAAAGCACTTGAAGGAAATGAAAAAGATGATAGCTGAGTTTAAGAAAAGTGTGGAAGAGGAAAGCTGCTAGTGTGCTGCAGGGAGATACAAATAATAAAACCCGCGCACAGCGCGGGTTTTATTATTTGCGGAGGGACAGGGATTCGAAATACTCCACATTCGGGGTAATCAAGATCGACAAAGACAAAGTACATCTCTATTCGTCAAGAGATAAGTATCACATGCTAACTATTGGCAAACTTATTACAAATGCTGTCTGGGCTGGCAACTTCTTAAATGTTAGCTCAGCTGATGGCAAGGTGAGGCGGTATAGTTCGAGGGATAGTTATAGAACTGTTTAGTTTCTGTTTTTTATATGACTTTTCAGGGTTAAATTTCTTTAAATTTATCTGGGATTATCACATTGCTTTTAAAAGTATTAAGTGAACTAATGAAGTAAGTGTTAACTACCCTTGCAAAAAAAAGCATGTATTAATATGGTAACTAAATAAAATAAGAACTTCAAAAAATATTTTTGCTCAAATCATCCATAACAACCTAAAAAATTAAAATAAAGTTTTTTTAATACAACCTAAGTGAGGCTACAATTCACTTTTGTCTCTTTTATTATATAAAAAAGAATTCATATTATCAAAAAAATAATCCGTTAAATTATATATTTATAAATGTATTTGCTGCCCAATTTCAGGTTTATGGGAGATCATTTTCATTTTGGTAACAATTAGTTAATCGTTACGTAACAAAGCATTTATGTCCCGTTAACCTTGTAAATCGACATTTGCACATTAAATGAATTTCCTTATGGATTATAGTTCAATGTCATATACCCGTAGATATTTTAAAATATTATTTTCTTTTTTATTGTTATTGACCCCATTCATGGGTCATTCACAAATTATTAAGTGGGACCCTTCGCTAATACCTGGTGGCACAATCACTGCTGGCGGTTATGGTCCAAGTCCATGGACACCTGCTACAATAAACGCAAATTTAGCTTTTACGGGTGGCACCAGTGGCTTAATACGTGGATCTTCGATGGTGGTAACCGGTTCAGGTGCAACCTCTTGTTATGGAGCTGCTGGTGGTTTTACCAGTACATCGTCGGCATCCGGTGAGGCTAATAGTTGGTATTTTCAATTCACTGTAAATAGCGGTTATGTTGTTTCACTATCAACCATGTCAGGAAATACAAGAAGATCAGGAAGTGGTCCTACAGGATGCGATATTCATTATTCAGTAGGAGGAGGTGCTTACGTATTAGCTGGCAGTTGGAGTACTACACTGACAACAGGTACGGTTGGAACGCCTGGATCAACTGATCTATCAGCAATAACGGCATTGCAGAATGTAGCTGCTGGTACTGTAATTAAAATAAGAATAACACCGATAGGTGCAACGGGTGGTAGTTGGTATTTTACAAATACAAGTTTGGCATTAGCAGGTACGGTATTGCCAATTTGTGCCGGCACCCCTAACCAGGGGACAGTTGCAGTAGGTAATTCAACTATTTGTTCAGGTGCTACTACCACACTTACACTTGGCAGTGCTACAACGGGAAGTGGCATATCTTACAAATGGCAACAATCGGCTAATGGTACAACATGGTCGGACGTAAGTACGGGAACTGGCTTTACTGCACTTACCTATTCCACTCCTGCATTATCAACTTCAACTTTTTATCGTTGTCAGACTACATGCTCCAACTCAGCAACAACTGTAACCTCAACTAACTCACCTTCAGTTACTGTAGTTCCTAATCCTTCAGCAGGTACTATTACTGGTGGATCTTCAGTGTGCGTAGGGTCAACTTTATCTCTTAGCACTACTGGCCTTACTGGTGGTGCATGGACACCAACAGCGGCTAGTGGAGCCGCTACAATTGGTGGTAGTACAGGAATTGTAACGGGTGTAAGTGCAGGAACTAAAACATTTACCTATACAGCTCCAATTGTTTGCGGTAGTGCGGCTACTTTAACAGTAACTGTCAATGCATTACCTGCAGTTGGATCCATATACCCAACAACTCCTGGTGTGCAGATCGGTTCTTCTGTCTCTTTATATAACCCGACTTCAACAGGTACTGCAACGTGGAGCACGGTGAACGGAACAGGTAGTGTTACTATAACTTCATCTGGTGGTGTAGTTACAGGTGTTACACAAGGTACTGCAACAATAAGCTATAGCACTACGAGTGCAGCAGGTTGCGGACCTTTATATACGACACGTACGATATACATTAACGGACTTACTCCAACTATTTCATCTATATCCCCGCTTTCAGATATTCCCGGATCAACTGTAGTCATTAATGGAACAAATTTCGATCCCGCTTCAAGCATAGTTTATTTCGGTGCGACAAAAGCAACAATAAATGCCGGTTCGTCTACAACATTAAGCTTATCAGTTGTAGTACCCGCAGGTGCTCTTTATGGTCCTGTTTCGGTAACTTCTACTAACAACTATACAGCGTATTCCCCTGCTCCTTTTACCCCGATTTACAACAACTCAGGCTTTGTATCTAATACTCTGAACTTCAACAGTGCATTAATATTGACTTCTGGCGCTACTCCCTACTCGGGTGCCATGGGCGATCTTAATAATGATGGACAACCAGATCTTGTTGTGAATAACACCGCAACGGTAGCTGGCAGCGGATCTCCATCTATATCAATATTCAAAAATATAATGACAGGTATAGGTGTCATTTCAGGCTCTTCTTTCTCATTAACAAGTACTATAACTACTTCTATTTTATCGTATACACCCAATAACGTAAAACTTGCAGATATTGATGGTGATGGTAAACTAGATATTATCGTTCCATTGCCGGATGCGGCCTATCTATTGGTATATCGCAATACTACATCAGGTGTTGGTGCTAATCCAACGTTCGCTACTCCCGTGTCTATTTCTGCCGCTGGTTACACTTCTGTAGCAGCAATCAGAGACTTTGATGGTGATGGTAAGCCTGATCTGGCATTGTCTGGTTTTGCAGTAAGCAACTACATAATAATATTACCCAATACGTCTTCAGTAGGTTCTGTGTCTTTCGGTACTGCTGTTGTAGTTCCTGCAGGTGCAGCACCTTCAAGTGTTTGCATCGCTGACTTTGATAGTGACGGGCTTCCAGATGTAGCCTGCCCTAACTCTGGTTTTAACTCCGGAACAGGCACCTACTCGGGAAGTACGATCACAGTCGCTAAAAACACTTCCACTTATGGCTCTATATCATTCGGAACCTCAGTTTCTTTAACTGTTGGTTCAGGACCATTGGATGTGGTCGCAGGCGACATTAATAACGATGGGAAAAGTGACCTTTTAGTTACTAATTCAAATAGTGGAAATATCAGCATATTCATCAACTCTGGTGCTACTGGTACGATTACAGCCTCATCATTTGCATCCGCAGTAAATTTCACATCAGGTTCCGGATCGGGTTCTACTCCAACTGGTATAGCAGTAGCAGATTTGAACGGAGATGGCAAACTAGATGTTGTGGTATCTAACAATGCTGATAATACGGTTTCCATCTTTAGAAATCTAGCTTCAGGCTCTACAGTAACACTTTCCCTCGCCAGTCCACAAAATATTGCAACTGGCAACAAACCGGTAACTGTAACTATCGGAGACCTCGATGCAGATGGTTACCCTGATATCGTAACGGGCAACCGGGGAGGAGCTACAGCTGCAGCAACAAATACGATAACCATACTAAAAAATTACCCTAAACCGCCAATAGGCACAAGTTCAGGAACAGCTACAATATGTCCGGGCAGTTCAACAACTTTCTCTAATACTGTATCAGGTGGTGGATGGGCGCTGTCTAACACCACAAATGCAACAATAACCAGTACAGGAGTAGTAACAGGTGTTGTATCAGGTACAGATACAGTAATTTATTACACTGCTTTCGGAGGAGATTCAAGCTTTGTTTACACACCAATAACTATAAGTCCGGCTGCACCATCAGTTTCGGCAAGTGCATTACCTAGCACATTGTGTACAGGAACTACGCTTATTCTGTCCGGCTCAGTTTCAGGCACATCAGTTTATTCATGGAGTGGTCCAAATGGATTTAGTTCTACCATCATGAATCCTACTGCTCTAATCACGAGTACTTTGTCTGCGGGTGTCTATTCTCTTACAGCTTCCAATAGTTGTGGTACTATAACGGCTACAACATCAGCCATTGCTGTAAATGTTGCACCTTCTCCGTCAATCACGGGTTCAAATGTTATTCCATTAGGAAGTAGTACATCGCTTACTATAAGCGGCAACAATGGAGATGTAGTTTATTATTCATGGACGGGAGGTGCTTCATCTACAACAACAATAGGTTCTGGTGGAACAACATCATTTACTGTTACACCGACTACTACAACAGTCTATACAATAGACAGCGCAAGATCTTTGGCTGGTTGTTTTGCAGTAATTTCCGGGCAGAGTGCTACAGTTACAGTTGATCTGGGGTGTACTGCGCCACCAACGAGTGTTACAGCTAATGCATCTGCATCAGGAATTTGTCTTGGCAACTCTGTTACGCTTACAGGAAGTGCAGTAAATGCAATTTCTTATCAGTGGAGTGGCCCTAACGGATACACGTCAACAGATCTTTCGCCTGCATCATTTACAGTAAGTACTGCATCAGCTGGTATTTACACATTATCTGCAACAAATGCATGTGGAACGAGTACTTCAACTACTACTTTTACTGTTCTAAACATACCATCCGGTGTAAGCGCAAATTTATCAAACACCACAGTTTGCAGCGGACAATTACTAACACTTACAGGAACGGCGACAGGAGCAACATCATATTCGTGGGCATACCCAGATGGTAGTTCATCAACAAATCTAAATCCTGCGGCCATAACTACAACGATTTCATCTGCAGGTATATATACACTTACTGCTACCAACAGCTGTGGCAGTGTATCGGCATCTACAGCTTCTCTTTCCATAATTAACGCTGTTACTTCAGTCAGCGCATCGTTATCTTCTTCATCGGTATGTAACGGAAACAATCTAACACTAACAGGTGCGGCATCAAATGCAACCAGCTATGCTTGGGCGGGACCAAACAGCTTCACCTCTACAGATGCCATCCCGGCATCATTTGCAGTTAGTACTGCATCGGCAGGTATTTATACATTTACGGCAACAAACTTTTGTGGTAATGTTACCGCTACAACGTCATTATTATCTATAATCACCACCCCTTCAGTTGTTGCCGCTACTCCATCAGCTACGTCGATCTGCACAGGCCTAACACTTAGTTTGAACGGAACAGCGACAGGAGCAACCAGTTATTCATGGAGTGGACCAAATAGTTTCACATCAACTGATCTGAATCCTGCTGCATTCACCGTAAATACAGCATCTGCAGGAAGCTACACACTAGCAGCTTTAAATAGTTGTGGAACTGTTTCAGCAACTACTTCTTCAATAAGTATATTGAATATACCTACGGTAGTTATTGCTACATTATCATCTTCATCAATATGTAGCGGTGGAACGCTTACATTGACCGGTTCGGCTGCTAATGCATTGAGTTATTCATGGAGCGGTCCAAATGGTTTTACGTCTACAGATGCCAACCCTGCTTCATTTACTGTTAATACAGCATCAGCAGGAGTTTATTCACTTTCTGCTACTAATACATGTGGCAGCGCCACAGCTTTTTCAGCTTCGCTTTCAGTCTTGTTAGCTCCATCGGCGGTTTCTGCTACTGCATCATCTTATACTGTTTGCGCGGGCAGCACTCTTACATTGACCGGTGTCGCAACAGGTGCTACAACCTACTCATGGAGTGGCCCGAATAGCTTTGCTTCAACATTGCTTAATCCTGCTTCATTTACTGTTAATACTGCTTCAGCCGGTATTTATTCGCTTATAGCAACTAACAGTTGTGGCAGTGCTTCTGCAACGACCACAGCGGTAACAGTAAATACACTACCTACAGCCTCTGTTTTAGGAACTGCAACTATAGGCTCAGGTTCAAGTACTACATTGTTATTTACAGGTACAGCTAACGCTACTGTTTATTATTGGAACGGTAGTGCTACCACTACTACTACCTTGAATGG
>CANBQQ010000061.1 GCA_947371715.1 Flavipsychrobacter stenotrophus | reverse complement strand
GCTGTTGCGGCGATCATCAACAGGGCTATAAGCGCTACTATTCTCATGGTTGGTTATTTCAATTGATTCCTTATTGCCAGTAATTTATTGCGCAGGGACATAAGTGATTTTTTCAGGTCTACTGTTTCCACATCCATTTTATTCTGGGTCTTCAGCTTAGCTTTTGCACCGGTAAGGGTAAAGCCTCTTTCTTTCACCAGGTGGTGAATGGCGCGCAACTCTTTTATCTGGTCTTCGGTGTAAAGGCGATCGCCTTTGCGGGTAGTACGTACATTGAGTTTGAATTCGTTGGTCCAGAAGCGGATGTGTGATGTTTTTACTTTGAACACCTCGGCAACTTCTCCTATAGAATAGTATTGTTTGCCATCGCCCTTCCAATCTTCCGGCAGCTTTAGCGAATCGGTATCTTTCTTCTTTGATGCTGTCTTAGGTTTTTCTGTTTCCTGCAGTTGTTCTGTAACAGGTGTTGGTATTGGTTCCACTACTTCGGCAACAACGGCCAATGGCGCCGCGGCTTCCGATGCTACAGACACAGTATTGATCGATTCTTCATTTACCTCTTCTTCTTTCTTCTCTTCTTCTTTCTTTTTGGCGCGGCTTTTCGCTACCGGTTTTATTTGTTCGGGTACTATTTCCTCACCAAATAAGGTTATGATCCTTTCGCTCATGGCTACAAGTTACAAAATACTTTTTTATTGCTTAAAAATGCTCACCACCTGTACTGCGGAAAGTGCTGCTGCAACAGGTAAACCGATACTCTTTTGTCTTTCAGTTCTTTGATCTTATCGCTGTTCTCCTGTACTATCCTGGCTATGCGCAAAGGTGATATAAAAAAATCAGCTACAAGCAATTGTATGATCTCTTCGAAACACTTTTCTTTAAAATACCCGTAGTAATAATACCGGGCGATCATGCAATTGTTTCTTTTTACAAGCAGCTCATCGTTTCTGCCCTTGCGAAGTTCGGAATCGTTTTTAATAACGTCGTTAAATAATTTTTTGCCACGCATAGAAAAAGGGATTTATGGCTCAAAGGTAAATTGTGTTCTAAAATGTTTCGGGAGAAGATATCAACATTTTTTGCGTAAAATTCAGCTGAAACCCGCTATGGGCAGGTGATAGAGCCACTTGAAAATGCGTGGATATGTTTTGAGTTATTCACATTTGGGTGGCTGGTTGCTTTTGTCATAAAAAGAAAACGTCCCGAAGTATTAATCTCCTCCCCCGCCGAAAAGGCGGGTACTCCTCTTTCAAAAAGAGGAGAGTGTGTTATTAGCGCTTCTCAAAGAGAGCCGGCCCTTGCGAATGTCGCGGTTCGAGAGCCTCACCGTGACATTCGGGACTGCTTGCTGGTACACGATAACAGCTACCTTTTTATACAAACCTTTGTTCCCACTCCTACGAAAGTGTAGAGTTCGTCTACGTCGGCGTTTTTGAGGGCTACGCAGCCGTCGGTCCAGCCTACACCCAGTTCTATCATATCGTCGCCACCTTTCCATATGCCGTGTATGCCAACGTTGCCGCCCATTTTGGCATTGGCGGGAACTGAGCCTTTTTCTTTTAATACGGAGAACCGCTTAACTGTAGTATCGTTGGGATAGTCGAGCAGCATGAACTTATTGTACTGCGATGCCGGGTTTTTCATTTTTATCTTATACCACCCTTCAGGCGTACACCTGTCTCCTTCCATGCATTTATTTTCCAGCGGGCGTGGCCCAAATACGGCTGCATATGAGCGTATCATCCTGTTTTTATAATACACCTCTACTCTGTATTTCGACTTGCTGACCATAAGGTACACGGAATCTTTGATCAGGGTGTCACCTTTTATCGGTTTGTGCAGGTTGAAGGTAGGTATGATAGGCTTTATGATGGTTTCAGTGACGCGCATGTTTCCTTTATCATACTGTATAACGCGGATCATGTTGCCCTTGCCATCCTTATATTCTTCCAGCACTTTAAAGTTGATGAGCTTGGGAATGGCCTTTTCGATGACCGGTGGCTGAGGCGCAGACTTTTGTTGGGCATAAGTATCGCCCGCGTAAAGACAGCTCAATATCATCAGCATTCCTACTGTTATAAATATTCTTCTGATGGCAGATGTTGTCATTCTTATATTATACCGGATGGGCGAAACTATTCTTTTTTTAGAAACTGTATCCATTAGATATTCGATACAAAGGTAAAACAGACGTTTACAAGTGAAAACAACTGCGCTTTTATTGCCATGTTTTTGTTTTTGTTTATAATAAACGATGTATATAAGGTTGTAAAACCTTTAATTACCAAAATGTTAATTAAGTTTGCGCTTTATTTTTTTAAAACTAACGATCGTGGTATATCCTAAGGGGCATCTAATAGCGGTGGGGGGGGCAGAAGATAAGGGTACAGACCTTGAAAAGGGTATAGTTCAGAGAAACCGCCTAAACTTTTTTGAGCTGGGTATTCTTAAAAACATAGTTAGTCTCATACCTGAAGCTAATCCTATTGTAGAGGTTATCACAACCGCATCGTCAATACCTGATGAGGTTGCTGAAAATTATATTGATGGATTCAGCAAGCTGGGCTGCACTAATGTTGGACACCTGCGTATTCGCAATCGTGAAGATGCATGTCTTCCGGAAAACATAGCCCGTCTTAAGGCCTGCAATTGTATCATGTTCTCGGGTGGCAACCAGTTGCGCTTGTCCTCCATATTTGGAGGTACGGAGTTCCTGGATATACTGAAAGAGCGTTACGAACAAGAAGATTTCCCCATAGGCGGAACCAGCGCAGGCGCAATGGCTATGAGCAATACCATGATCTATGAGGGTAGTGCTGCTCTGGCGCACCTGAAGGGAGAAGTGAAAATTACAACCGGCCTAGGCTTCCTGCAAAATGTAATTATAGATACTCACTTTGACAAGCGAGGCAGATTTAACAGGTTGGCGCAGGCAGTGGCAGCACAACCGGGCGCAATAGGTATAGGTCTTGGCGAAGATACGGGTGTTGTGGTGTCTGATGGCTATAGCATGAAAGCCATAGGCTCTGGTAGTGTTATTATTATAGACGGAAGAAACATAGAATATAATAATATAGCAGACATCAAATTTGGTGAGCCGATCTCCGTTGAAAATATTATCGTACATATTATGTCTAAGGGCGATGTTTACAACCTTAAGACAAGGAAGTACGAAGGCAGCGAGATCGTTATTACTGACGAGGATTAATCTTTTTGCCCGTAATACATTATATTCGTAGCAGTGAAGGATCGGCAAAATGAATATGAGTAGTGACCCGCAAGCTTAAATACTTGTTTACCTGTGAAAATATGCCCAACAGAGAACGAGGACAATAACTATGTTCCCGTTCTACTTCGCTAGTAAAAATGTATTTTATTTTAACCCGGCTTGGTTCACATAGTGCTATATGTACAAAATTTTTATCACTATTGTTTTTGCATGCTTGTTGCCCACTGCATATTGCAGAGCGCAGGCGGAAAGTGATACGGAAATAAAGTCGTGGCTAAAATCGCGGATAGCTGTGCTTGCCGACTCATCTATGCATGGAAGAGGTTATGTAAAAGAAGGGAGGCAGCAGGCTTCTAAATACATCCGCAAGCAATTCCGCAAATACCACCTCAAACCAATTGCGCATAAACGGTCATACCGCCAAACCTACACATTCCCAGTCAACACCTTTCCGGGACATGTAGATGTTAGTATTGATGGCAGGCGCCTGACGCCCGGCGCTGACTTCATAATTGATGCCGGCAGTTCTTCCTTTAAGGGCGATCACCTTTCTTTCGAAAAAGTAGATCTTTCTGTAATTAAAGACAAGGAACAGTGGCGGAAGATGCTGACCACATTCCGGAACAACAATAAGGTCTATTACCTGGAGCATGTAGACTCTGTATGTAAATTGCTTGGACTGAAAAAGCACTATTTTTCGATGGTGCTGCCTGTGGGATGTTACATTATACCTCAGAAAGACAAATTTATCTGGACGGTAAATAAAGAAACTACCCATGCTACGGTCATATATGTAAAAGACAGCCTGTTCCAAACCGGTGTCCAGAACATTTCAGTTAATATACAAGCTGACCTGATCAAAAATGCGCCGAGTGATAATATCGTTGGCGTGCTTAAGGGAGAGGTGAAAGACACCTTCCTTGCTATCACTGCACATTATGACCACCTGGGAATGATGGGGAATGAAGCAATATTTCCCGGAGCCAGCGATAACGCCAGTGGTACTGCCATGCTGCTTTACATGGCGCGCTACTTCTCCACTCACCCGCATCATTATTCCATACTCTTTATTGCATTCAGCGGGGAAGAAGCCGGGCTTATCGGCTCTGAGTATTTTACAAAACATCCGCTTGTGCCACTAGCCAACATTAAGTTCCTCACTAATATGGATATAATGGGCGACGCGACGGAAGGAATAACTGTGGTAAACGCGACGGAATACCCGAAACAATTTCAGTTGCTGCAGAATATAAACACAAAGCAAAACCTGTTACCGCAAATAAAGAGCAGGGGAAAAGCATCTAACAGCGACCATTATCATTTCAGCGAGGCGGGCGTTCCATCGTTCTTTATTTATACTAATGGCGGTAAGGGGTATTACCATGATATCTATGATAAGGCCGAAGAAATATCGTTGAATCATGTAGACAGCATTGTAACGCTCGTTATCAACTTTTTAAAAGAATTAAAATAAAGCGTATTTTTATCCGTGCACCTCTTGTATATTGGCACGTATTTATTATTTTTGACTCTGCGCATTAATACATCTGTTATATGACTAAGCAATTCCTCCGTTTTACGGTACTTATATTTATTTCTGTTGCCCTATTCTCTTCTTGTAAAAAAACGCATCCATTACATGCATATCCGGATAATATGCGCTTGCTGAACTTTACTAAAACAACAACTACTTCTACCAGCCCTACTGTAATTGTTTACGAAAACTACCGTTTTATATATGACGGTTATAACCGCGTAAGCCAGATCATACACACTAAGAATGATGGCTCATCTAACCTGATCAGCAATCTTACCTACAAGAACGACACTATTTACGATACAACACGTTATGTAAACCAGTCTACGCTTATTGAGGTGGATACTTTTGTGACCGACCAGAAAGGCCTTATTTCTATTACTTACGAACCAGGCCTTAAGACCGAATATACATACCTCGGCAAACTATTGACCCGCAAGGCTACTTCCAGCACGGACTATTTTACTTATACTTCTTACAATGCCAACATACTGAAGGCTACCAATTCACTTGATGCCAATAAAAACACCGACTGTACCTACTATACAGATAAGTTTAACAGGGTTGGGGATTACCTGCAGCTGAACGGGTTCCTGAAATATGGTTTTAATTTCTACCAGAACGATAACCTGATCTGGAAGCTCATCTATCCTAATGTTACTGTAAACATAGACTACGTGATAGATGCGGATAATAAGATCACCAAAACTACAGCACTTTCGGTAGATGCTGCCGGGCACACTACCACGGAGGTTTTTGACCTGCAATACGAACAGTTCAAATAAGTCGTCTATTCGATCTCTTTTTATCTATAAGGCTATCTGTAGCTTTAATATTTCTTTTTGTTTAATCGTGAGTACCTTTGCATAGTGCGAAAGCACAATGATGTGTATGGAACAATTTGTAAATAAAGTAGCCGAGAGCGGAATCATTACCCTTGACCTTGTTTCCTTTATTCCTGCGGAGGATAGCATAGCATCATTTGATCTTAAGCCATTCCTTTTCCGGGAAATGATCCTTCGGGAGAAAGATTACCGTGCCGCACTCCAGACCTTTGACTGGCAACAATTTGAAGGTAAACATGTTGCTATGTTCTGTTCCGTTGACGCAATAGTACCGGTATGGGCTTACATGCTGGCCGCTTCTTACCTGCAACCAATTGCCGCATCCGCTTACTTTGGCACTCCCGATGAACTTACCCGTGTGCTGATCAACAATAAAATACAAGCCATAGACAAGGCGGACTACACAGATAAAAGAGTAGTTATAAAAGGCTGCGGCGACACTCCCATACCCGAGGCTGCATATGTAGCCGTGAGCCTGCATCTGAGACCGGTGGTAAAATCGCTTATGTATGGTGAGCCATGCTCTACCGTTCCTATTTACAAGGCTCCACGGGTTTAATATCGTTACAAAACAACGGGGCAATTTCTTTGTAACATGTGAGTAACTCTTCCGCTTACCTGGTTTTTATTCGGCTCGTTTACTGCAACTTATTAACCGCAAGTTTAAATATTCGTTTCTAGTTGGCCCGTTTACCAACTATTTCGGCTATTTGCACGTCTATTTAACAAAAGATTATTAACTTTAATATCCTTGTCAAATATTACCCACGTGTAAATCGGCGCTTATGAGATCTCTATTCCTTAAAATATTTGTTTTTTTAAGCATTTTTTTTTCTGCTCATGCAGCTCATGCGCTAACATCTAATTTCACGGCCGACCACGTTTCGGGTTGCTCGCCGTTGGTTGTTAATTTTACCAATACATCTACCGGGGCCACCAGTTACTACTGGGATCTTGGCAATGGCACCAACTCTACGCTTACCAATGTATCAGGAAGTTATATAACCCCGGGTACATATACGGTTACCCTTATTGCCTACAGCGGGTCTTCTTCTACAACACACACGCTTACTATCACTGTATTCCCGTCTCCTATTGTGAGTTTTGTGGCTACCGACACATCGGTATGTCCGGGATCGGCGGTGACGTTTACAAGTACATCAAGCCCGGGAGTACCAGGTGCGGTTACCTACATCTGGAATTTCGGAGATGGCTTCACCAGTACCGCAGCAAGTCCTACGCATGTGTATGCAACGCCGGGATTTTACAATGTCACTTTATCCATTACTAATAGCCAGGGTTGCGTTACCACAACAACAGTCAGTTCATATATTCATGTTTTCAACCATTCTGTACCTAATTTCTCTGCCGCAGTTACTTATTTCTGCCGGGCTCCAGGGAATGCGGTATTTACGAACACCACAACAGGAATAGGGCCGTTTACCTATTTATGGAATTTTGGTGACGGAGGAACGTCTACCCTTGCTAATCCTACCCATAATTATACAGGAACAGGAAGCTACACGGTAAAACTTACAGTGGTTGATGCCAATGGTTGTACGGATACGGTAACCCGGCTCAATTACATTTTTGTAGGCAATATGACGGCCAACTTTACTTCAGTGGCCACGGCCTGTGTTTTTAATAATGTTACCTTTTATAATACCAGCAGCCCCCACTCTACCAGCAGCTGGACATTTGGTGATGGTGGTGGATCTACCTCCGACACCGCAAACCACGTGTATGGTGCTCCCGGAACATATAACGTAAGGCTGATCATCTACAATGGTTATTGCTACGATACGGTCATTCACACTATAACTATCCTTCCGCAGCCTACGGGCTCATTTACTTCATCGCCGGTTGTGCCTTGCCAGGCTCCTGCTACCATTACTTTTACCGGTACGGTACCCAGCGGCTCTACAGTGAACTGGATATATGGGGACGGCGGAACAGGAACAGGGTCTACCTCTAATCATACCTATGCCGGTAATGGCGTCTACACGGCGCAGATGATCATTACCAATTCGAACGGGTGTAAAGACACGGTATCGCAACCGGTTACTATCAACGACCTGGTTCTGCTCATCAACCCATCGCCCACAACGGCATCGGGGTGTGTGCCGCTTACGGTTACCTTTAATACAACAGTGAGCACCTATGTACCTGCGCCGGGGCCATACCCGGCTGCGGTAACCTCTTATACCTGGAATTTTGGCGATGGCAGTGCAGTGTTAACTGGCGTATCCAGCCCAAGCCATATATTCACCGCAGTGGGTATCTACTCTACCATATGTACTGTTACTACAGCAAACGGATGTACCAAAAAGGATACCGTCATCGTATCAGTTGGCACACCTCCCGTTGTTAATTTTACCGCAACACCAACGCATGTTTGCTATCGCAAATCTGTGACATTTACAGCTCATGTTGTCTCCGGCCCTGTTGATGTGTATTCGTGGGATTGGGGTGATGGTACTACACAGATAGACTCTACACCTAATACCAGTCACGTTTTTGCTTATCCGGGTTCATTTACAGTAACATTGGTTGCTTATTATAACGGATGCCCAAGTTTACCTTTTGTTTACAGCCCCATAATTGTTGACTCGCCCAAGGCTATCATAGCGTCGGCATATCATTGTGATCCGTATACCCGAGTCACGTTTTCTGATATGTCACTGGGCAACGACGCTCCTTTGTGGTTCTTTGGCGATGGCACCTGGTCTACTTCTGATACACCTAACCATACTTACCCATCTACGGGCATATATACCGCAATACTAACAACGTATAATATTGCCAGCGGATGCCGGGATACTACTTCTGTTCCGCTAAACCTGATACCTCCTGTTTTACAGATGTTTGCCGACGACACGACCATATGCTCGGGAGACACAGTACATTTTACCAGGATTGTGACCGGAAGTACCGCTATACAAAACTTCTGGGATGTGAATGGAGTGTGTCTCGACTTTGACACGAGTGCCAATTTCAACTACTGGTTCCCTACTGCAGGTATTTACTCCATCAGGTACAGGGTTAGAGATCAGCACGGTTGTATGGATACTACGGTACATAACAACTGGATACTTTCGTCTCATCCGGTCGCCAATTTTAATGCGGTGCCGGTGATAGGATGCGCGCCTTTAATTGTCACATTTACAGACGCCAGTACACCAACCACGAGTACCTATCTTACAAATTATAAATGGGCATTCGGAGACGCAAGCCTTACCAGTACGGCAAGTGTGAGTATTCCCACGGCCTCGCATACCTATACTGCCGCAGGTACCTATAGTGTAAAAGAAATAATAACCGATAATATTGGTTGTAAAGATTCGATCACGCGGCCATCGCTCATAACCGTTTGGCGGCCACATGCGTCGTTTTTGTCGAGCACAGGCTTCCCATGTATCAACACATTAGTTCACTTTACCAACCTTTCTGCAAGCATAGTTAGCTCTTACTGGATGTTTGGGGATGGTGCAACATCAACACTCTCCTCGCCCGACCATGCCTATTCCAACCTAGGTAGCTATACCGTAAGATTGGCAGTAACGGATGCTAATGGCTGCACAGATACAGCAACTTATGTGAACTATATTGTTGTGGCAAAACCCACAGCCCACTTCTATATGGATGATTCGTTCTCTATATGCCCACCACTGGCGGTTCACTACTTCAATACAAGTACAGGAGCCACCAGTTATAACTGGACATTTGGCGACGGCGGCACTTCCGTTTTAGCCTCTCCGGGAAATCTGTATACATCAGGTGGCATATACACTGTAACACTCATTGCAACAGACGCCCATGGATGTAAAGACACAGCCCTTGGACATGCTATAGTGTATGGCTCTGCCGGAGGATTTTCGTATGCCCCCCTTATGGGCTGTGCTCCGCTTGCCGTTCACTTCTCCGCTGCATTGAGCAACGTGCCCAATATAGTCTGGGACTTTGCGGATGGTACTACTTTCTCCACATCTATGTCGGACACCACGACGCACTATTATGTATACCCCGGTGCTTATGTTCCGAAACTAATATTGAGCGATAATACAGGTTGCCAAAGTTCGAGCCTTGGTGTGGACACCATAAAAGTTGACGCAGTTAGGCCTGGCTTCACGACCAACCCTAACCCTATCTGCGTAAACTCAACTGTTGCTTATGTAGATACTTCAGGCAGCTACTTCTCAACCATCACTTCGTGGCATTGGGTTTTCAGTCCTACTGACACAAGTAATATTTCAGGTCCAACTCAGTTTTACAACACCGTTGGTACATTCCCTGTTACCCTGGTTGTAAAAGACGGATGGGGTTGTGTAGGTACGGTAACCAAGAACATCACCGTTAATCCGCCACCAACAATAGTTGCAAGCAAGGATACAACCGTTTGCGTGGGCGATCCTGCAACATTGAGTGCCACAGGTGGCGTGTCGTATACATGGGTGCCATTACCTGTCACGTGCAATACCTGCCAAACCACCCAGGCATCGCCGGTTGTGATAACTACCTATACGGTGACAGGTACCGACGCTAATGGCTGCGTGAACACAGACACAGTAACTGTATACCTGAGAACACATACATTCAGTGCCGCATGGGGCGACAGCGAAGTATGCAGACTGGTGCCTGTTCCTCTATTCGACACGGGCGGGACCAAGTATACGTGGATACCATCCTCGGGTTTGACCAGTTCTACTATCTTTAATCCCGTGGCCACACCTTCTGTTACCACTACCTATACAGTAATTGCCCAGCTGGCAAGCTGTATACCCGACACCAACTATGTTACCGTTATCATACATCCGTTGCCAACAATAGATGCAGGTCCGGATCAGCGACTTGTGGCAGGGTCTCATGCACAAATTAATGCAACGGGCACCAATATCTTCCACATAGATTGGGTGCCGGGAAGTACTTTGAGTTGCGACACTTGTCTTGATCCGATAGCCAATAACTTCAGCAGTACGACATACACCGCGAATGTGACTACTGATTTTGGGTGTAGAGCTTCAGACTCGGTTACCATCTATCTATTCTGCGACGAGAGCCAGATATTCATACCTAACACGTTTACTCCTAACGGAGACGGGCA
>CANBQQ010000060.1 GCA_947371715.1 Flavipsychrobacter stenotrophus | reverse complement strand
TTGTCGCTGTACTTGCCTGACTTGGAGGCCCAGCGGATGCGCTGATTGAAGAAGCTGGCCCAGTCGGGTTGGGGTAGGGTGGTCATTATGGCCTGTTCTGACTTTAGGTAGCTGATCTTAGCGCCGGGTTCCTGTGCTATCTTCATCATGAGCAGGTAGTCGTCGCCCGATGCCAGGTTGTCAATGCCGTCATAACCCTTTACCCGCTCAAAGATCTCTTTGGTAAAGGTGAGGTTGGCGCCAGTGCTCATTCGGCCCAGATTCATGCTATGTGCGGCTGCGGTTATGCCCTGCATACTCATGAAGTCTGTGAGCTGGAATATAGGCAGCAAGCCGCCTGTAACCTGGAAGATAACCGGAGCCACTATCATATCGGGTTTTTCCTGCTCATACCTACAGGCAATGTTCATGAGCCAGGCGTTGGGGGCAATACAGTCGGCATCGGTAGTAACAATGAGTGTGCCGTTACTTGCATTTACGCCTACGGCCAGTGCCGCTTTTTTGTATGAGTTTAGTTGTTTGCCGGGTTCTAAGTGGTCGGCAAGTGCTATGCAGCGAACAGCGGGGTTGTGGTATTCATGAACTATGTCGGCTGTGCCATCGGTAGAGTGGTCGTCTATAACAATGATCTCAAAAAGGTTGGCCGGATATTTCTGTGCCAGTATTGAATCTATGCATGCACCAATATTGTTACGCTCATTGCGGGCGGGTATGATGATGGAGATGAAGGTATTCGGTATAAAACTAACCGGCAGCCTGAATTCGGGCTGGCGCTTCCAGCCGCGGCTGTAGGCTACCATGAGGGCTACATAGGCAAGGGTGAGTAATATACAAATGGTAACTATGATCGTCATTCTATAATAGTGTTTGTGCTATCTGCGCAGCTGTGTCGGGGCCAATGATGTTGTGGCCTTTGTCCAGTATGTGCAGTTTTACCTTTGTTGATCCCGAGGCAAATTTTTCACCAAGGGCTGCGGGTATTACCTTGTCGTACTTGCCCATAAAAAGCGTGACCTGAATGTTGTATTGCTCTATAGTTGCCAGCACCATGCGTTGGTCGGGCATTAACCCACTCATTGCAGGCCATACAAGACTCAGTTGTTTGCGAACAGGTTCATTGCCAATATAATGCGACACAAATTTATGTTGCCATTCTGATATCCATTTATAATCTTTCAGTCGCGTTACTACTTTGGCATATGGTGCGGGATTATTCAGCATTTTGCTGAACATCTTGCGACCAAGCGCAGTGCGGGTAAAGAAGAAGTAATATTTGTTAGGTGCAAGGCCATCGCTGGCTATAAGGGTTGCTTTGTCCACATGGTCGCCCAGTTCTTCGATGATGGTCAGGCACACGCGGCCACCCATGCTGAAGCCGAGTAGTGTGAGCTTATCGACCCTATATTCTTTCATCAGGTCTAAACAAATATCCTTTAACATGCCTCGTGTAAATGTAGTCCCGGGCTGCCATGTGCTTTGGCCGTGATGCGGGTGGTCTATGAACAGGCAGGTGTATTGCTGCGCCAGGTGTGGTGCGAATTCCAGCATGCTGGCGCCTTCGTGTCCGTACCCGGGAAATGCCAGCAGCAACTTGTTGCCATTACCCGCTTTGAGGTAATGGAGCTGTTCGTTGCCCGCTTTGATATAGCCTGAGGTATGGTGCATGCAGGTATAAAAGTAAGGGGTAATTTAATGTGTCGGTGTTTGTAGTTATAGTTTCATGCAAAGGGTGATATCGAAACTCATCTCATCCGGATAACCACCTCCCCCCAACATGCCGGCTGAAAAGGCCGGCATGTTGGGGTACTCCTCCTTCAAAAGTAGGAGAGTGGTTAACGCAACTTTTTTCTGTTAATTAATTGAATTTACACTTCATAGCTTGTCCCTTCTACAGTGACATGCACACCCGGGAAAATAGCTCCGGCTTCGGCTTCAAAGGCATCGAGTTCTTTGTATCTTGATGAGAAGTGTCCGATAAGTAATTGCCCTACGTTGGCAAGTTTGGCCATTTGAGCGGCTTGCACCGTTGTGCTATGAAACCTAAGTATGGCCTTGTCTTCGTTCTCGTGCAGATAGGTGCTTTCGTGGTATAGCATATCTACACCTGTTATATACGGCAGGTAGGTTTCGGAGTAGAGGGTGTCGGCACAGTATGCATATCTCTTTGCGGGTGGCCCATCAACGGTTACAAGGTTGTTGGCTATTATGGTGCCATCTGCCGCGGAATAATCCTGTCCTTGTTTCAGTTGACTATAGAATATTTGTGGTATGTTGTATTCACTGCACTTATCCAGCAATAGTTTTCGGCCACTGCTCTTTTGGGTGATCACAAAACCATGACAGGCAATGCGGTGAACCACAGGAAAGCAAGTTATGTTGAATGCAGGATTGTCTTCGAGGATGGCATCACCCTCGGGTAGCTGGTGGTAGTGTAAAGGGTAGGCCAGTTCGCTATCGGCCACCTGCATGATCATGTCTAGTATGGGCTGCAATGGTGCGGGTGCGTACAAGTGCAGCGGTTGGGTGCGGCCCTGCAGGCTCATGCTATTGAGCAGGCCGGGCAGACCAAAATAATGATCCCCGTGCAAATGACTGATGAGTATATGATTGAGCCTGCGCCACTTAATGCCATATTTCTGCATCTGCACCTGTGTAGATTCTCCACAATCTATGAGTATAATTTCCCCATTCACCTCTACCGCCTGTGCTGTAGGGTGCCTGCCATATGCGGGTAATGCCGAGTTGTTTCCTAGTATCGTTATTGTCAAAGTCAAAAGTTAAAAGTCAAAACCCAAAAGTGCATGGCTAATAAGTCCGAAAGACATTGTTGAAAAGACGTGCCAACTATGGCAACTACCCAAAAGCTACAGTAGTCTAACCACTTATTGGTTTTGACTTTTAACTTTTGCCTTAATACGTTACTCTTCACTCAATAGATCCCGTTCCAATATCTCCATGCTGATAATATCTACAGCCTCTATCATACGCGGGGCAATATTGAGCATGTCATGTTCTTCATCGCTCAATTGTTTTATTAACTCCTGGTTGATACCGGTAAGCACCAGAGATTCTTCGCTGCTGTAACAATCTTCATGCAGGGTTATAAAAGCTTCAATTCCGTCTTTTTCGAGAGCAGTAGCGTTCTGAAAGTCTATTATAAAGTTTTTACTGCCGTTTTGCCGTATTTCTTCGCACTTAACGGCCAATTCGTCTGCTAATTTGGCATTAATAGTTGCATATGTCGGAGTAATAACAGTAAAAGTATCTTTGGTATCAATTTTGAAATCCATAAAGAGAATTTAAGTTTTTAAAAATAATACTTCTGCGTCTATCTTTCGTATATTGTATTAGGGAATAGTTTTTGTAACGGAGTTATAAGGGCGAGATAATAATAAAATCGGTGCAGGTAGCTGATGCATTTCTTTTTTGTTTTCCCGTTGAAATTAATAAGGGTATAAGTATTGACTATTAAAGATTTGTTTTCGAAATCGCTAACTTTATAAAAAACCAAGGGAAAAATATATGGACTCTAATTTCTCGCCTAAAGTAAAAGAGATCATTTCCTACAGCAGAGAAGAAGCGCTGCGGTTGGGTAATGACTTTATAGGCACCGAACATTTGCTGCTTGGCCTCATCCGTGAGGGCGACGGCATGGCCCTGAGGGTATTGCAAACTATGCAAGTGGATCTTTTTGAGCTTCGTAAAGAGCTTGAAGTAGCTATAAAAGACAAGAACAATAAGCCACTTGCCAACATAAACAGTTTGCCGCTTACCAAGCAGGCCGAAAAAGTGATCCGTATCACAGTATTGGAAGCTAAGTCGCTGAAGAGTCCGAGTGTAGAAACAGAACACCTTATGCTCTCTATTTTGAAGAATAAGGAGAATGTAGCTACGCAGATACTTAACCATTATGATGTTGATTATGATCGCTTCAAGAGTGAGTTGAGCATATTGCAGGGTAATGCGCCGAGTGCTGATTATGGAGATCCGGGTTCTGAAGAGTTTGAGGATGATGAAGAACGCCGCCAGTTTCAGCAGCAGCGCAAGACACCTGTAGGTGCCGCAAAATCAAAAACTCCTGTTCTCGACAATTTCGGACGTGATATTACCAAGTTCGCAGAGTTGGGTACACTCGATCCTATTGTGGGCCGTGAGGAAGAGATTGAACGCGTATCGCAGATATTGAGCCGCCGTAAGAAGAACAACCCGATACTGATAGGTGAGCCGGGCGTGGGTAAGACAGCCATAGTGGAAGGTCTTGCATTGCGCATCGTTCAGCGTAAGGTATCACGTGTATTGTTCGACAAGCGCGTGATCAGCCTTGATCTTGCAGCACTGGTTGCCGGCACTAAATACCGTGGCCAGTTTGAAGAGCGTATGAAGGCCATTATGAATGAACTGGAGAAGAACCGCGATGTGATCCTCTTTATTGATGAGATACATACCATAGTAGGTGCCGGTGGTGCTTCAGGTTCGCTCGATGCATCAAACATATTCAAGCCTGCTTTAGCTCGCGGAGATCTGCAATGCATAGGTGCATCAACGCTTGATGAGTATCGCCAGTACATTGAGAAAGATGGTGCATTAGACCGTCGTTTCCAGAAGGTATTGGTAGAACCACCTAGTGTTGAAGAAACAATAACTATACTGAATAACATTAAGTCTAAGTACGAAGACTTCCATAATGTGATCTATGATGCTGAAGCTATTGAGGCTTGTGTAAAGCTGAGCGATAGATATATGACAGATCGCCTGTTGCCCGATAAAGCGATAGACGTTATGGATGAGTCAGGCGCGCGTGTGCACCTGAAGAACATCAACGTGCCTGAAAATATCCTTGATCTTGAAAAGAAGATCGAAGAGATAAAGCAGGAAAAGAATAAGGTAGTTAAGAGCCAGCGATTTGAAGAAGCTGCTGCACTGCGCGACCGTGAGAAGAGACTCGGTGAAGAGCTGGACCGTGCGAAGGCAGAGTGGGAAGAAGAAGCAAAGCATAAGCGCTATCCGATCAATGAAGAATCTATTGCCGAAGTGATACACATGATGACGGGTATACCTGTTATGCGCATGGTAGAAGCAGAAAGCAATAAGCTGCGCCGCATGGGCGAGGATCTGCAAGGATCTGTAGTTGGTCAGGATGAGGCGATAGGCAAGATAGTAAAGGCCATACAGCGTAATCGTGTTGGATTGAAAGATCCGCGTAAGCCAATCGGTTCGTTCATCTTCCTGGGCCCTACCGGTGTGGGCAAGACAGAGCTGGCACGTACATTGGCGCGCTACATGTTCGATAGCGATGATGCACTGATCCGTATAGATATGAGTGAGTACATGGAGAAATTCTCTCTGACTCGCCTGATAGGTGCGCCTCCGGGATATGTGGGTTATGAAGAAGGTGGACAGCTGACTGAAAAGATACGCCGCAAGCCATATTCAGTAGTGTTGCTTGATGAAATTGAGAAAGCGCATCCGGACATTTTTAATATCCTGTTGCAGGTATTGGATGATGGACAGTTGACCGATGGCCTGGGCCGTAAGGTAGACTTCAAAAATACGCTGATCATAATGACATCGAACATTGGTGTACGCCAGTTGAAAGATTTTGGTGCGGGAGTAGGTTTTGCAACATCTGCAAAAACAACCACACAGGAAGACAGTAACAAGGGTGTGATAGAAAAGGCGTTGAAGCGTACGTTCTCTCCTGAGTTCCTCAATCGTATAGACGACGTGGTTATCTTCAATTCATTGGAAGAACATCACATTGGCCAGATCATTGAGATCATCATGAAGGATGTGATGAAGCGCCTGACAACAATGGGCTTTACCATGACGTTGACGGCTGCTGCCAAGAAGTTCATTGCAGAAAAGGGATATGATCCTGAGTTTGGCGCAAGGCCATTGCACAGGGCCATCCAGAAATACCTGGAAGATCCTTTGGCAGAAGAGATACTGAACCACCGTATCAAAGCCGGTGATGCAGTAACTGCCGACTACAATGAAGAAGAAAAAAGAATAGTGTTTGTAACTACAGATGATGCTGCACCTGCAACGGTGACTGAAGCGAAAGAACTGTAATTGCATTAAGTGAATAAAATTGAAACGGGCTGTATCAGAGATGATGCAGCCCGTTTTGTTTTTTTGTAATGTACATCGTGTTGAAGTTCCCGCAATTTGATAGCTAGACTGTTACAGTTGCCACGGCCTTCAGGCCGTGGGTAAAAATTGCATTAGCAAGGCTTTAGCCAAAATACGCAGTTGAGTTTTGTGCCCGGTTTGGCTAAAGTCGGCATTATACTCTATATGACCACGACCTAAAGGTCGTGGCAACTATCAAGATCCTAAATATAGATTGGGATGGTTTGCATAAAAAAAGACACCGAAGGGTGTCTTTCCAATATAATTGAGCTATTCAGCCATTATTAACGATAATGTCCTCTGTACCAATGCGGGCGTGGGCCATATCTGTGCCTGCCCCAATACCTGTCGTGGTTGGTTTGATGGCGAGGTGCCCCAAAATGGTTGGTAGTACGGTATTCTGCAAATTTAAAAACACGGTGTGGCCTGCCTATTTCATGCACAGCACAACTGCTGAAGCCAACTAAAAGGGCTAAAAATGAGCATATTAAGATGAGGTATTTCATTGTCTCACAGATTGATCAGGTCACAAATATATCCTAATAATGGAGAATTTTTATATGGAGGTGACATATGTTTTATAAACTGTCTTTTGTTTCTGCCTAACTTTGTTACTATGAACACTGATGCCAGGCTACGGAAACAGCTCGAAGAGCGTATTTTGATCATTGACGGTGCAATGGGTACTATGGTGCAGCGCTATAAACTGAGTGAAGCAGATTACCGTGGTGAACGCTTCAAAGACTGGGCATCGGACGTGAAGGGGAATAACGACCTTTTATGCCTTACGCGGCCCGAAGTGATCAAGGAAATACACAAAGAATACCTGCGCGCAGGCGCTAATATCATAGAAACCAACACATTCAACGCCCAGGTAGTGAGTCTTGCCGACTACGGTATGCAGGAACTTGCATATGAAATAAATGTTGCTGCTGCCCGCCTGGCAAGAGAGGCTATAATGGAATATGACGCGGAATGCAGGGCGGCAGGTAAAACAAGTGAGCTGCCTGCCGAAGTTTGCTTTGTGGCCGGGGCAATAGGACCCATGAACAAAACATTGTCACTTTCGCCCGATGTGAATAACCCAGGCTTCAGGTCTATTACGTTTGATGAAGTGGCTGATGCTTACTATGAGCAGATAAAGGGCCTGATGGATGGCGGAGCAGATATTTTGCTGGTTGAGACAATTTTTGATACGCTGAACGCAAAGGCGGCCATCTATGCAATAAATAAATATTTTAAAGACACTAAGCAGGCAAAACCACCTGTTATGATCTCGGGAACGATCACCGATGCATCTGGTAGAACATTGAGCGGCCAGACGCTGGAGGCATTTGGTATCTCTGTCATGCATGCGCACCCGCTGAGTATAGGACTAAACTGCGCCCTTGGTGCGAGCCAGATGAGACCGCATGTGGAAGAATTGTCTGAAATAGCATCATGTTACGTAACGGCTTACCCCAATGCCGGCCTGCCCAATGCCATGGGAGAGTATGATGAGACACCTGAAGAAACGGCAGCTATAGTTGGTGAGTTTGCACAGCAGGGTTGGCTGAATATGGTGGGTGGTTGCTGTGGTACTACGCCGGCACATATTGCTGCTATTGCTAATGCGGTAAAACAGTATGCGCCCCGTAAGTTACCACAAGTAGAAATGGCTTAGTTCCAGGTGGTTGAATAGATGGTTACTCCACCTGTCTAATGGACTAATAATCAGTTATTTGAAGGCAAAAATCTCCATTAGACGTATATTTCTTCCTATTATCAGATTTTCTTGTTATTTTTATCTCCCTTAGCCAACTTTTTTGCAAAAAAAGGTGTCTATAGGTTATTGCGATCTCTGGAAATTGATATTTTATGAAGAAACACGTATTTATAATATTTTTACTAAATATATTAGCCTTTACTGGTTTTTCTCAACCTCTACCTTGCCCCCCGTCAAATACAACTTCTGTTACGGCGTCTAATACAGGTGCTGCTTGTAGTGGTGCTTGTACAAAGGTTTATAGTACGCATACAACATCCCTGAAGTCTACCTCAAGTTACACACTTACTGATATTCCGTATTTGCCAACAGCTTTTACCGGCGGAACGCCGATATTGGTGGGTATTGATGACGTTTACAGTGCGGCACTTACATTGCCATTTGAATTTTGCTTTTATGGTACCAAGTACAACCAATGTCTGATAGGTGCAAACGGTCAGATCTGCTTTGATCTTACCCTTGCTGGTGCATACAACCCATGGGCTATTACTGCACCAATACCTGCAGGTAACAATACAGCTACGTTGAACTGTATAATGGGTGCCTATTATGATCTTGATCCATCTATCTACGGAAACATTACTTATGCAACTTATGGTACTGCGCCATGCAGAACCTTTGTGGTATCCTGGAACAATGTAGCGTTGTTTAACACACCTAGCTGCCCTGGTTTGGCGGGTACGCAGCAGATAGTGCTGTATGAATCTACCTACGCTATTGACATATTTATCCAGAGCAGACCATTGTGTACTGCCTGGAATAGTGGTTTTGGAACTGTAGGTATTGAAAATGCAGCAGGAACCAGCTTTATGTTGTATCCCGGTTATAATGGTACAGCATGGTCTGCAACCAACTTTGCCTGCAGGTTTACTCCTGATGGTCCTGCGACATGGACATTTACCTGGACGGATCCGGCTGGTACGGTTGTAGGAACAGGCGATAGCGCTACAGTTTGTCCTTTAGTAGCTACCGCATATACAGTAAGAGGTGTTGCTTCTTCAAATTGTGATTCGATCGTTGTTAATTCTACAACAACAGTATTGGTTGGTCCGAGCCCTGCAATTACCGGCGTAACTGTAAATCCTCCTTCATTTTGTGGTGCTACCGACGGTAGTTTTACGCTTCAAGGTTTAACAGCGGGATCTATTGATACTTTATTTTATACCTATAATGGTGTGCCTCAGGCGCCAACTGTTTATGTTGTACCTGCCGGCGGCACAATTACTGTATCTGGCCTGGCGGCTGGTAGTGTTACCAATATGTATGTAAAGGTGGGGCCGTGTATCTCTAATATTGTAACTGCCACAATACCTCAACCATTGCCACCCCTTGTTACGGTTGATTCTGCCGTGGTAAAAACTTGTGTTGGAGTTCCTGTGCAGTTGCATAGTTACGTCAATCCGGCTTTGCCTACCGGTTTTGCTTACACTTACACCTGGGCACCACCAACAGATCTGAGCGCGACCAATATCGCCAATCCACTGGTTACACCTGCGGTTGCCGGAAATGTAACTTATACAGTAACGGTAAATCCAACACCGGCTATTCCTGCATGTGCAGCTACTGCCAATGTAACTGTACACACAATAGGCGATTTTGTAGTCAATAATCCATTCAATACTATTTGTTTGCTTAATCCTTTAACAGGGGTTACTGCAAATGTTACCGGCAGCAGCGAAATAAATTATGCATGGACCCCGGTTACGGGTGTTGTTACAGCAACCAGCATGACCCCGGTTATCACCCCTACTAACAGTGGCACCTTTGTTTATACAGTGACAGGCTCTTATGCTAATTGCCCTGATTATGTACATACACTTACTATAGTAGTTGATACTCCGGGAAGCGGATTGTATGTAAGAGATACGATCTGTCTGGGTATGAGTGATGTAGTAGATATGAGTTCAACAGGTGGTCCGGGATATCATTATTTGTGGACATCATCTCCTGCCGGTGTAACTTTTGTGAATGATACCCTGCCTAATACACCATTTACGCCAACTGCGGTAGGTGTCTATACATTGACAACTTTGGTTACATCGCCTTCTAATGCCAGTGGTTGCGGTATACGTGATACTGTTATCCTTTTGGTGTTGCCTAATGTATTGACTATTTCACCTGTTGATACTGCAATTTGCGCAGGGCAAGTGGTTCAGGTAACAGGCAATATCCTGTACAGCAATATATTCACTTATCAGTGGCTGCCTACAACAGGTATTGCCAGTCCGAATGTGTTGAATGTACTGATCGCTACTGATACATCGGATGTATATACGGTAACAGCCTCCTTCCACAGATGCCCTGACATTTATGCTACATTAAATCTTGATGTGCAGCCTAATCCAAGTGTATACATAGGTGGTAACAGGCAGTTCTGCCAGTTTGATACGCTTCATCTTCATGCTTCAGTAACGCCGGCATGGTATAGTGGTTATAACTACCTATGGTCGCCTGCAGGAAACCTGGACAATACTACCGGAGCCAATGTAGTATTCACTAATGACTCATCAACAATGGTGTATGTGACCGTAACAACATCAGCAGGATGTACCGCAAAAGATTCCGCGTACTTCACATTGTCACCGGGTAATTTTGCTTCAACAATCGCCAATTCTGATTTCTGTCCTCATGATTCCCGTGTTATACCAATCGTTCCTGCGGGTTATTCATATGCATGGCATCCGCCATTGTATGTGAGTGACAGTACCAGTTCTGCACCAACAATTAGTCCGATAACTACCCAAACTTATTCAATTGTAGGTACATCGCCTGATGGTTGTAAGGACACTGTTTACTGGACCGCAACTGTATATCCTGATGCTGTAATTGAAGTGGGCGATTCATTGACATTGTTCCCGGGTGAAAGCTATCATATAGTGCCGGGTACAAATTGCACCTCATTTAGCTGGTTCCCTTAT
>CANBQQ010000059.1 GCA_947371715.1 Flavipsychrobacter stenotrophus | reverse complement strand
TGCGTACAACAAAATTCTTAACTCAAGGACGTTGCCTGTAGGGCAATCCCTTGCTGTTGCCCTCGCAGGCAACGTATTCGTTTTCCACCTCAGGGGCAATGTTATTAAGTTAGGGCTAATAGCACGTGATGATGCTGAAGGTATCACATGTCTGTAGCAAATCACATTTTAAGTTAGACACGATGCCGAAGGTATCGGATGTCTGATTATGCGCATTGCTCCTGGCTAAATAGCATATAGTTTTTTCAACTCCTGGTTGTAGATATGGCCTGCCATTAATCCCTAAAACGACGGTATAACTAGGTTAGCAACCTTCTAACCAATACCACTGCTAATTTCAGATTCACCCATTTGCTTTGATCTCACTACACTCACACATTTTGCAAAATAAACCAATCGGTCTATATTTGCACTTGTGATATCAAAAGCAGACAAAACCCGGCAACATATTATTGAACGATCGGCCACATTGTTCAATACCAAAGGCTATGCTGCCACTTCTATGTCCGACATCCTTGAAGCAACGGGTATGGCCAAGGGCGGTGTCTATGGTCATTTCAACAGCAAAGATGATATTGCCATTGCTGCTTTCGAGTATGGCTACAACATGCTTATGATGGCAATCCGTGTCAGAACCGCACCTGCCACTGCCGCAAAGGAAAAGTTATATGCTATCCTTGCTTTCTATAAAAACTATTCGATCGATCCGGTTATACCCGGTGGCTGTATCTTATTGAATACGGCTATTGATGCAGATGACAATATCCCCTTCCTGAAGGAAAAGGCCAAAGCTGCACTTACCGAAATGCTCGGTGCCTTACAGCGCATTATTCAATCAGGTATTGACAACGGCGAATTTAAAGAAGGTCTGAAAGCAAAGAAGGAAGCTGAGCTATTCTTTGCCCTAATTGAAGGTGGCATAATGATGGCCAAACTAAAGGATGAGCCCGCCATGCTCAACCGCATGCTCGATCACCTGAAACAAAATATCGCTCACTGGTAACAGTTTTTTATTTGAATAATATTAGACCAATCGGTCTGTAATAAATTGACGATCATGAATTTGACACCATCATCTACCGCAGAGATTCGCTTTAGCGACTGCGATCCGTTTGGACATTTGAATAATGCCCGATTTCTCGACTACTTCCTCCACGCCCGCGAGCAACACCTGAAACAGGCTTACGGTATGGCCTTGCAAACCTTTTATGATATGGGCGTCAGTTGGTTTATTGGTAGCCACGAAATAGTTTATCTAAAGCCTGCATTTTACGGCGAAACCGTGCACATACAATCAACCCTGCTACAGGCCAGAGAAGATCACCTGCTAGCGGAGATGGTGATGATGAATGAAAAGTTCAGTCAAATAAAGGCAATTGTATGGACCAGATTTGTACCCGTAAATAGCAAGACCGGCCAGAAAATAGTTCATCCTCCCGCTGTTATGGACTTTGTTGTGAGTTTAGAAAATAGAGAAGCTCACGCCGCGAGCCTGCAGGTGAGAATAGGTAACTTATTGGAGGAGATGGCGAAAAAGAAATAGAAGGACGGTTCAGCGGAACATCTTCTTACGCTTGGCAACCAAATATCCTTTGAATGTATCAAAGAGGTATTTGTTTACAGTTCGGAAGAGTTTCTTGTCATAAGTTGGAATATACTTCCAGCGTTGGTTCCTGTTCACTACCCAATTCATTATCCCCTTTACATCTTTATGGGTAATACAGCGGTATATGTCCTTCTTGTACAGTGTAATTATTATTTTCCGATTTGCGTCCTTTTTGTGTGGTTGTAAATGGGTTCGATCCCCCGCAATGATCTTACGGATAGCCTCCGAAAAATCATTTCCTGCAAAGCGGCCATAGTACATCCATGAGTTGGGTCGCATGTCTATTTCTATCAGGTAGTATTCCTGAGTGACGTTGTCCTTTATAAATACAATATTGCTAAATCCATTGAGTCCAAGGATGCTACCCAATCTGCTGAGTATCTTGTCTGTATCACTATTTTGTAAGAATACCCTCTGTGTTGAAATACCATATGCCCCAATTGTTTTCATTCTCAAAGAGTGACTGTATACAATTAGATGGCCGTCCTTGAACAGGGCATCTGTGTTTACGTCTTCCCCATCTATCAGCTGCTGAAATACAAGGTTTTTTTTATTGGCGATCTTGCTCAGCATCTCCGTCAGCTCTTGGGCACTATCACATCGGTATACGCCAAATCCCCCCTCACTCTCGTCCTCTTTTATCATCATTGGAAATCCCATGTACTGCGCTATGCTTTCTGCAGTTTGGGTGTCATCGTGCACAAGGTATTTAGGCGTTTGGATATTGTATTGTTTGCATAGGTCAGATAACCCGGCTTTAGACCCCAGCAGGGCACGGTTTTCTATTTTCGTTACTGGCATCACCTTTCTGAATAGGTCCGGAGAGGTTATCTTGTTATTCAATTGCCTTATAATGATGTCATCTCCGGGTATTATCCAGTCATAGTTGTCCGCATATAACTCTAAGTAAGCAATTAGCCGGGCCGCAAACTCCTCATCATAATTACCTGCATCTATCCACTTATCAAAAAAGTTGTTTGCAAGTACCCACGATCCCTCCGCGGCGTATATTTCAACCTCGCAACCTGCGTTTTTCAATATAACAGGCACTTCTTTAAGAGAATCCCAGTTATTTGCTGATATCAATAGAACTCTATACATAACTAGGATGCTAAGCTTTTGTTTTATGAAGTACTTTTAGTCTTCAAAAGATACGCATGGTGTTTATCCGCCACATTGTGCAATACTAAGCTTCTCACCACTACGATTTTACTTTTTATGAGTCATTTTCACCTCACTACTAATAATTGTTTATTACAAAAAACATTGCGCTATTTTCCTAATTTTATCTGTTTTATTGCATCTTAATTGTTTTATTTAAGATCGTTACCGGAAATAGGAGTATAACAACACGAAGTTGTATCGTTATGATTTTATATGGTAGGTTGCGAATTATAGTTAAAAGTCTCGTACTGATGAACTAAAATTGCGATATTGACGTATCTTACACGATTACTTAGCCAAGTGCCGGAGATATTCTTATTTCAGGGTACTTGTTTAATGTGATAGAATTAAAAATTATCATTTATTTTGCCTTATTTTAGGTCGTTTTGAAGTAACAATAACAGTAAATGTCAACACCAAAATTTGCTCATTCCTCAGTGTCAGTTCATGCAGAACTGAAAAAGCGCGTTCACGATTACTTTCATAATCAGGATATTAAGCCCACAGGTAGTTCTAATTTATATCTTAAAGCCGTTATTCTTGTAGCGGGTCAGATTCTTGTCTATACCCACCTTGTGTTCTTTACGCCAGTCGCCTGGGTGGCAATACTGGAGTGTATGGTATTAGGTCTTTTCACCTCGGGCATTGGGTTTAATATCATGCACGATGGTGCCCATGGTAGCTTCAGTAAGCATAAGGGTATCAACAGGATAGCTGCCCTTTCGCTCGATATGCTGGGTGCCAGCAGTGTTATGTGGAACAACAAACACAACATCATTCACCACACCTATACCAATATCGACGGCATAGACGATGATATCGAAGCAAGGCCGTTTTTGCGTCTGGCTCCTACGCAGGAATATCACAAAATGCATAAATACCAGCATCTGTATTTCTGGTTCTTGTATGGTTTATTATACCTGTTCTGGGTATTTTTCTCCGACTATAAAAAATACTTCAGCGGTAAAGTAGGTAGCGTAGCATTGAAGAAATTAAAGACTACAGATCACATATTTTTCTGGGGTTTTAAGGCACTTCATGTGGTTACTTATGTAGTGTTACCTATTATTTTTTGTGGCGTGTTGCCATGGGCAATAGGATTCTTCGTTTACACGTTCACCAGCGGTGTGGTATTGAGCATAGTGTTCCAGTTGGCGCATACAGTTGAAGAGGCGTCTTTCCCTGAAGCGGTTATGCCGGTAAATAAGATGGAAGATGAATGGGCGGTACACCAGTTAAAGACTACAGCTAACTTCGCTACTGGCAATAAGATCATTACCTGGTTTGTTGGCGGACTTAACTTCCAGGTGGAGCACCACCTGTTCCCAAAGATCTCTCACGCACATTACCCGCAGATCAGCAAGATCATCAAAAATACGTGTTTAGAAATGGGCGTGCCATACCTTGAACACCCAAGGATGACCACAGCAATTGCCTCGCACATATCGCACCTTAAGAAAATGGGCCAGAGATAATCTCAGCCATTAAAAATAAAATGACAATAGCTAAGTCCATGTAGTTGCCCTGCGCAACATCATGGACTTAATTGTTTTAAGGGTGACATGCCCTGAAGGGTAATGTCATTGAGTTAGGTCGGTAATACCACGTCATGATGCCGAAGGTATCAGATGTTTATAGAAAATGAAATAGAAATTGGGAAACGATGCCTAAGGTATCGAATGTCTGGTTAGGCAAACTTCCCTTAACTTAATGAAACAGCCCCGAAGGGGCGAAACATAATAGCCGGGGGTGAAGCCCTCGGTCAAATAGAGAACCATACACAAAGCCCTGAAGGGGCGAAACAACCTTCATGGTAGACCCTGCTCGTCCGCGTTTGTAACGCCCGTCACAAAATGAAGATAGGACGGATGTAGAATATTGATAAGAAACTCCACACGGGTAATAATAACCATCACATCCACACTACACCACATAAAAAAAGCTGCTCTTGTTAGAGCAGCTTTTTTAAAATGATAATAAACTATAAATATTAGTTACGTGTTACGTTAACTGCATTTAAACCTTTTTGACCATTTTCTACCTCGTAGCTTACGCTGTCGTTCTCACGGATCTCGTCAGTAAGACCTGATACGTGAACGAAAATGTCCGGACCACCTGTTGATGGTGAAATGAATCCGAAACCTTTGGTAGTGTTGAAAAACTTTACTGTACCTTGTTGCATTTGAAAACCTTTAAATAATTAATAAAGCACAAAGGTACACTAAAAAATAATATAAAAAATTAATATTTTCTGATTTGCCCAAAATACTTTTTCTAAAATTGATTTTTGATCCTGATACAGGTAATGATGCTGAAGGCATCAGATGTCTGTAGCATATCTTGTAATAAGAGAATCGATGCCGAAGGTATCG
Organism: Flavipsychrobacter stenotrophus; assembly: GCA_947371715.1. GTDB lineage: Bacteria > Bacteroidota > Bacteroidia > Chitinophagales > Chitinophagaceae > Flavipsychrobacter > Flavipsychrobacter stenotropha_C. Next base: position 5,780 of record CANBQQ010000059.1, on the reverse strand, counting down.
GATGTTTGTATAAGATGCATCGGTTTAATTGCACTGCAATTCTAAAGATGTTTTATAAAGCATGTTATAGCTATGAGCAATATGCTCATTTGCCTTCAAAAAACAAATACTAAAATAAAATACACATCCCGTCCGGCGCGCAGTCCGGAAAAGATATCCACATTTTTTGGCTATGTGGTCTGGTCGCAATTAATTTTACACCACCAAATCACCTCATCATGACCGCTACACTTAGTCCCGACATTATCACCGCCATCGCGCAGAAACTCTCTAACCAGATCCTTGCTTTTCAATCAGCTATAGAGGCTCGCCCCGATGGGCAACAATACCCCACACCGCAGGAAGCAAATCAGCAACACAAACTGATCACCTGCCTGCTCAGGCTCATTAAACAGCCCGTAAGATCGCGCAAAGATCATCACCATCAGCCGGAAGATGTTGCAGCACTGGCCTCATGGGCAAAAGCTGCTGAAAAAATAATGACGGCTCCGGAAGGAACTGAAAGTGATTCATTACAAACAACCAGACAGCAAGTTCAGAAAAACACCAGCACAGTCGTTACGCAACGCGATTTTGAGCAATATGGCCATCAATTAGGTAAGGGCATCTTTGCCAATCTCACCGATAAGACAACCATCAGATTCAATGGCAGATATGTCAATGCCCGTTGGCTGGAATACAACCTCTATCAATATTGCCTGCCACTTGAACAACGCTATTTTATAGAAGATGCCCGTGATGTCATCGCCTATGTTGCCGCCTCAGATATGCGCGAAAAAGTAAAGGACTATAAAGCACAGCAAACCGCCGGGAAGATGGCAGCATAATGTCAGATACTGCTCATTTTATCAATCATACTGGTCGAAGCATCTCGCTTCGTCCTTGAATTTGCAAGCGTCTCGCTTGCGAAATAAAAACGCACCTGCTGTCAGTCCTTTGATCCCTCTCTTTTGGAGAGGCAGGGGGAGGCGCTACAGAATGGCTCATTTCATCAACCTTATCACCTTCACAAACCTGTTCATATACCTATCGTTAAGGCGGGTAATAATAACAGATTGCTCAATACCTGATGACGAATGAATAAAACTGATGCCCGATGTATCATTAGAAACGATCAGCCCTATATGCCCAACCGCTTTTGCCTTACTATTAGTACCGGTAAAAAGTATAAGATCACCGGGCTGTGTTTGTTCAAGCACCACCTCAGTGCCCAAGTTGGTAAAATCAACCGATGATCTAGGCACTTCAATATCAAAATGATGGAACACATAATTAATGAAACCGGAACAGTCAAAACCTGTCGACGGTGCACAACACGCGTAGTTATAAGGCGTACCTATTAATGTCTGTGCAAACGCCACAACCTTCTGCGGCAGGGTAGAGTCAGTCTGCCGCACTATTACTGTATCAGTAACAGGGGCTGTTTTAACCAACACCGGGCGTGGCTCGCAAGACAATAGTACTACTGCCAGTATGGAAAGATAATATCGCATACACAACACCCTAGAAAAATCAGTCCAGTAAAAGATGAACAGGTACATTCTCTTTAAATCGCTGCAACTATACAATACACGCAGGGGCTGGGCTCGCCCCTGCCCTGCATCAACCCGCCCGCTCAGTGTGAGGAGTTGATAGATGTCACGCAATCATCATCCAATGACTGGAAGTAAAAGAAGCGGGTCATTGCGAGGAACGAAGCAATCTCACGCAAGGACGTATTCGTTTTGGGCGCTATCCGCACTCTGTCATCGACAAGCCACTACGAGTGGCATACCCCCAAAAACAAAAGATCCACTCCTGTAAAGGAGTGGATCTTAAGGGGTATATTAAAAAGTTGTGCTTATTTTCTGCCTGGTGTAATAGTCATTACAGCACGCCTGTTTTCCTGCTTGCCATCAGTTGTCTTATTGGTAGCAGCGGGTTCAGAACTTCCGTGTCCGATCGTTCTGATACGTTTACCGTTAACACCTCTTTTGGTCAGCTGTACTTTTACAGCGTTGGCTCTTCCAAGAGATAAATAAACATTCGCTGCTTCTGGGCCCGTAGCATCAGCATGGCCATCAATGGTCAGGCTCATGTTTTTGTTCCTCTTTAGCTCTGTTGCAGTCTTTTCGATCAGCGGTGTTGATACCTCGGGGAAGGTGGTCATGTTCACATCAAACAGTATTGGTGTAGACACATCAAGGTTGCCTTCAGCAGGTTCTGTATGAGTTTCCTTTACAGGTTCAACAGGGCATCCCTGGTTGCTGGCCGGGCCTGCAACTGTAGGACACTTGTCATCTTTGTCAATTACGCCATCACCATCGGTATCAGGGCAGCCATGATATAGCAATATTCCGGGTACATCAGGGCATTGGTCGTCTTTGTCTATGATGCCGTCACCATCTCTGTCGGGGCAGCCATTAAACGCTATAGGGCCAGCCACCAGCGGACAAGCATCAAGCCTGTCAGGTATACCATCACCATCAGTATCAGGGCATCCGTGGAATTTAGCTATTCCCGGTATCAGCACACATGAATCCTCATTGTCCGGTATACCATCACCGTCCGTATCAGGACAGCCATTAAATTTAGCCAGGCCATATACATCAGGACATTTATCTTTCTTATCGCTTATACCATCATGATCTCTGTCTTGCTTGCCCATGAAGAAACGCACACCTACATTCACACCATAATTCTGGTTCTTACTTTCAGATACACTGTTGGTAACAGAGCTATAGTTGGTCATGCCGGTCGTCAGCTTATAGTCTGCCTGCGCATCATTTTTAAATGGTTGATACATATAGTATACACCCAGGTTCATAGCTACTTTATCAGAGAAGAAGTAGTTGATAGATGGTTGTAGCAAAAGACCAATAGACCCTGTTGTGTAAGATGAATTTCCCTTGCTTGTGCCCGGCTTAATGCCACTGCCTACACTATAACCCAGTGCACGCTTAGTGTCAAAGTACTGTTGCACATTGCCATTAGGATTATTCCTTAAAAACTCAGCCCTGGTAATGAACCAGTCGTTTGAAGATGCTACAGCTGCATTGTCGTAAACCGATGTCATTCCGCCCGTTTCATTGGGCACAAATTTGTAGATCGCTTCATAGTCAAATGATGCATGTGTGGTATACGCATTCTTCATTTGCAGGTTGAACAGTGCTCCCGCATCTGCCGTAAATCCCCAATGTTTAGAGAACCTGTTCTTGTACTTCAGCACCAATGGGATATTGATATTGGTAGACTTGATCGACTCTCTGACATCATTGCCATTAACTACTTGCCTGAAAACATTCCCTGCTGCGTCAGTCGCTCTGAACTCAGCATGATAATTGTCAAGAATAGCGTCGCCATATTGCTGCATGAACATAATGCCCGTTCCCAATCCAAAGTGTTTCTTTTTGCCAAAGAATACCCCAAGTTGGGCATCAGCCCCCAGTGAGTACCCGTTCTTATATTTCAGATTGCCGGTGTTCATGTTCAGTGCACCGGGATAGTTGGTTGCGCTGCTCATCGTTGTAAGATCCTGGGTGGCCATACCGCCTAATAGATTTATATCTATAACCCAGCGGCCCATGGCACTATCGCCGTGACTATGTACTGCATTGGTTTGTGCTATTGCTGACGTTGCGCTTGTAGCGGCTATCAGCAGAGATAATATTTTTTTCATTTTGTTGAATTAAGTTGTTGTGTGTGATGAAGGTGATGAAGACAGGTCTTACCATATTGTAAGACCTGCTCCCTCAGTCCTCTTAGTTTTTCATGAATCTTGAACCGGCTACTTTAATACCATTTCTGTAACATACTACCATATATGATCCTACGGCAAGCGTTGCTACATCAATTGTAGCTTTGTTGTCATTGGCCAAAGCAGAAGTTACTTTCTGGCCCAACATGTTCACTATATCTATCTGTACCTGATCGTGAATTGTGGAAGAGATGACCACATTTATGAGATCATTAGCAGGGTTAGGATAAACCGAGATTCCAACAACTTCATTATTTACATTCTGCACAGCAGTAGGCGCATTGTAATAGGTCTTCTGGTTACAACCATCACGTGAGGTCATTATCCAGTAGAACTTGTTTGTATAATCAGGGGTAACACATACATAATCCTGGTTGATCTCTCCTGTAAGGATAGTAGAATCAAGCGTTGTAGCGTCATCATAACCCCACTGGTAAGATGCCTCATCACTTGGTGTACATACAAAGTGATTATAGAAGTAAGAAACAGTTGGAACTGAAGCTACAGCTGTACCTACTGTTACCATCACTGTCGATTGGCTTGAACATGCAGTTCCTGGTATGCCTGCTGTAAGCGTTACATATGCGTTACCCGGATGTATGAAGCTCACGATTGCGTACTGGCTATTCGCACCCTGTGCCCAAACCTGGGCATTAGTAGCAGACCAGTTATACTCAGTGTTTAATGGCGGAGGTGTTGATGTACCGAAGTTCTGATACATTGTTCCTGTACAAGCAGTTGACGGTGACTGTGTAGTGATCGCCGGTGCTGAGATAGATGGGAACAAAGTAATCGCAACATTCTGGGTAAACGAACAGGTATTAGCTGTAGTAGTATAAGCATAGTTGATAACAACCGGTGCTGCAAGACTGCTGGTAAGCGTTTCGTTTATACCACCTATTCCTGATAATGAACCACCCGTTACACCTGTTACCGGATTACGTGTCCATGTAAATGTAGAACCTGCAGTTAAGCCTACCGGAGCGTATGCAAAAGCAACACCGGTACAAGCAGAGTCTGTAAGTACAGCCAGCTTAGGAGTAGGATGCACAACTACTGTTACGTTTTCTACTGATGTACAGCCATTAGCTGTAAGTGTGTAGACATAAGTAGCTATTTTATTTGTAGCTGTAATGTTGAACAGTTGTTCATTGATAGCTGTTGCACCCGAACCGGCACCATTTGCTATACCAAATACAACTGCTCTTGTCCATGCATACAATGTACCCGATACCGTACTTGATGGCGTATAGCTAAACATTGCGCTATCGCATATTGCGGGTGGGGTTGTGCTGCTGGTAAGAGCTGGTAATGGATCAATGGTCACTATTTTGATGGCTGTATCTGTGCCGCAAGTATTGGTGATCATATACATTATCGTATCTATACCTGCCGTCACACCGTTTACAACACCGCCAATAACGGTAGCGTTTGTATTCGTTCTGCCCCAGTTACCACCTGTCACAGTAGCTGTAAGGGTAACAGTACCACCTTCACATACATTTGAAAGGCCTGATATAGTGCCTGCATTAGGCTGTGGATTAACTGTAACGATCTTTGTTGCAGTGTCCGCGCCACATGTATTGGTTACTGTATACCTTATTGTATCAATACCTGTTGTAATGCCTGTTACCACACCACCTGCTACTGTAGCATTGGCATTGGTTGCACTCCATACACCACCGGTTGTAGCATCAGTTAATGCTATGGTAGTACCTGTACATACAGCTGAAGGGCCGGATATTGTGCCTGCATTAGGTACAGTATTGACCGTGATCAATTTAGTAGCTGTGTCAGATCCGCAAGTATTGGTAACTATATACCTTATTGTATCAATACCCGAAGTAATACCTGTTACCACACCACTTATTACAGTAGCGTTAGTATTAGTCGCACTCCATACACCACCTGCGGCGGCATCTGTAAGCATAATAACATTACCTACACAAACTGTAGACGCACCAGATATAGTACCTGCATTAGGCTGCGGGTTAACTGTAACGATCTTTGTTGCAGTATCTGCACCACAAGTATTAGTAACTGT
>CANBQQ010000058.1 GCA_947371715.1 Flavipsychrobacter stenotrophus | reverse complement strand
ACCGGTAAGCAACAATGGATACAATGGTTGCCTTTGCGTCATATACTCCGGCTGAATGGGCATAGCAGGGTTACCACTGTAAAAGAAAAATAAGTTCTTAATGTTTACTGCTTCATAGATATACTCATATGAGTCGCCCATGTATATACGTGTATAGTGCAGCGCCAGCAGGAAAAAAACAGCATGTACCAGCACTATTGCACTGATAAAACTCCTGTCTTTTTTACTGTACCTGAAACTCATAGTATATATTGTAGTATTTATTCTTGTGCCTTCAGCATTCGCCAGTTGCCGTGCATGTCTTTGCGTATTTCTACGTTGCTATAGCCCATCAGTTCAAATAGTGCTTTAGTCTCCTGCGCGTGCGATGATTCCAGTTCGCAATATATCGATCCCTTTTCAGCAAGATGTGTTTTGCCAAATTGTGCTATAGCCCTGTAAAATAATAAAGCATCATCATTTGGAACAAACAAGGCTATCTCGGGTTCATGGTCCTTTACATTGCTATGCATATTAGCCCTCTCGGAAATAGGTATGTATGGCGGGTTGGATACAATAACGTCATACACACCGGTATTATTTTGTTGCTCCGTGTCAAGAATATCCATGCCAATAAAATGGATATTGGCCAATAGCTTCTTGGCATTCGCAGCGGCAGTCTCTAAGGCCATTTCGCTTATGTCGCAAGTAGTAACAGCTGCTGCAGGTAGTGCCAGCTTTAATGATATAGGTATGCAGCCACTGCCGGTACCTATATCGAAGATGGATATGTTATCTTTTTTGTTGTCATCAACGACCCACTGCACTAGTTCTTCCGTCTCCGGGCGCGGAATAAGTACATGTTCATTGACAATGAATTCCCTGTTCATAAACCAGGCAGATCCTGTTACATATTGCAGCGGTTTGCCTTTTAGCAGGTCTATACGGGCTTGTGTGAATAAGATTTCTTGTTCAGTGGTAAATTCTTTGTCCTTTTGCACCAGCCGTTCCAATTTGTCCAGCCTCGTAATATGCAGCATTACTTCATGGGCTATTGCCGAGGCTTCGCGCTCATCATACATGGGAGTTAATTCTTCTTTCAGCGCATAAAATGCCTGGCTGTAAGTATGCATAGGTGTAAAGATAGTTTATACAAGATAGTTGTTAGTATATAAGCTTAAAATCCATTATCATACTTTTCAGTACCTGGATGTTGAATTACGCCGATGGGTATTAAGCAAACAACCCAATGCTTACTGAAAAGCATTGGGTTGTTCTATAATTGAAATCCTGTTTTTAGTTCTGCATTTCTCCCACAAGGTTGATGTGCTCTGCACTTACCATTTGTAATGCAAGGCTCTTTATAGAAGGATATACAAGATCGTATATGCTTCTCTTGCTGGCCGGTACATCAGCTTCCTGCATAGCTACTATGTAGATGATAGATTCAGGAATGTCCAGTACCTGGCATACTTTGTTTATGGTCCTCTGGCTTGGGCGCTTTACGCCTGTTTCTATTTGCGATAGAGAGGTTTGAGAAATTTCACATTTTTCAGCAAGTTCATACTGAGTGATAGATAATTTCTTTCTGATGGATTTAATAGCTAAGCCAATGTTCATGATCGGTGATTTAAGAAATCGTTAGAGTAGTTATAATAGTATAGAAATGTAAAAATGGTGTGTTGCTAATAAAGACGTAAGAACAATTGCTTTCGTTGGGGAAAAGGAAATTTTATTTTGTTAAAATTTATTAACCAGTAGTAGTATTGATAATGTGAAAAAATAATTGCCAAAGGAATTGTAGATGTTTCACAGCATTGTCATTTCAATGTCACCGCAAGCCCTATTCCCAAGGCTTTAGGGTAGACTACCGGTTGCACGTTTAGTGATATGTCACGAGATATATCGAAGTTCTTTAAATGGGCCCCTGTTATTGCTTCAAGTACTTGTAAAGTATATCCCACCCCTGTGAAAAGCACAGTAAAATTCAGAAATTTATTGTAGTCGTTTTGCAACTGTTGCAACTGATCCTGAGTGTAAATGTTCATATACTTATCAGTTGGGTATGGGTTATTTATCCTGCCTATATATGCTTTCCTGTACGCCTGGTAATTGTTGAGATTATCAACAAAGTAATATCCGGCTACAGCCAGCCCTGCATAGATAACCGGTATCTTCCAGTATTGCCTGTTATAAAACTGGCCCAGACCAGGTAGTATAGCTGAATAAAGGCCTGCCCTTTTGGGGTTTGGTTGGAAGGGAAGGCGTTTTATTATGAGATCATTATTGCTATTGCCGGCAATGGTGTCTGCCGGAGCACTATCCGTAGATTGACATTTCGCGGCTATTGGTGTTAAAACCAGAGCCGAGGAAAACACCAACGTATAAAGCAATAAAATAAGTGAAGATTTCAAACTGATTTTCATTAGGCGAGGGCAAAGTTATAGATTATTAAATAAAGTCTACCAAAATGGTATGCTATTCAATATTTATATGAAAATTGTATTACATGCCGCTGCGTTTGTTGTATAATGCAAACGAGAAGCCGAAACCGAACATAAATCCACCCGGTGCTAAAATGTTAACAGCTTTACGGCTATTTTCGGTAATTGGATTGCCGTTTACATTGATCTGGTCAAAATGAACACCGGTCAAAGGTATAGATCTGCCTAATTCCAGGTAGAAACGGTTATTGTATCTACCTACTGTCCAGTAGTGATATGCGCCGAGGAATATGTTTGCCTGAGACTTTAAGTTAAGCGTAACTTCTTGCCTGTCGTTATATATTGTAGCAAGTCGGGTTTTGAAATTGTCGGCACCTGAATTAAATGTAAGTCCTCCGCCAAAAGCGAAGCCGCGCTGAGGAGATCGGAGATAATACTTTCCGCCAACGTATAATTTGTTACCCCACGTACTTGTTCCCGCGCCGCCATCTAAGGTCACATTGCTGGTAAGTGGTATGTTCACATCAAAACCAAGTACGCCGGAAGGGTTGTTGATACCCATGCTGAAACCTATGTAGCAAACCGGAGGTTTGGACCTATACTGCTTTTTGGTATTCTCTTTTGAATTTGTTTGCTGAGCGATAGCTACGGTGCATAATGATAGTAAAAGGCAAATAGAAATTAACTGCTTCATATTTAGATGAGTTATTTATTTATGCATAAAGATATTAAAATATAGATAGTATCGAATTTTTTCTACAACCTGTAACAATATTTATGCCAGATAGTTATTCGCGAGAAATATTAACCTGATTATTTATGTATAAGTTAAAATACGTACAGAAGCTTCAGTCACACAGTAATTGTCAATATTTAAACGTAACTTTGCGGCTTCATATATTTAAAGTTCTTTATTAATGGATTCTTTTTCTTCCTTCCCAATGCGGGAAGAGCTTAAACAGGCGTTAGCAGACCTCGGGTTTGAAACGCCAACACCAATTCAACAGAAAGTCATACCTTATCTTTTATCGGAGCCGAAGGATATCATCGGCCTTGCACAAACAGGAACAGGTAAAACTGCCGCCTACGGACTTCCTTTGTTGCACCATACAGATGTTAATATAAAATCTGTACAATGCCTTGTATTGAGCCCTACACGTGAATTGTGTATGCAGATACAAACTGAAATGCAGAAATACGGCAGCCAGATGCGTGGCCTGCGTATAGCAGCAGTATATGGTGGCGTGCCTATTATGGGCCAGATACGCGATGTGCGTGCCAATCCACAGGTTATAGTGGCTACTCCGGGAAGGTTGATTGACCTTTTGGAGCGTAAGGCAATTTCTTTGGAAAGCCTTCAGTATGTCGTTCTCGATGAGGCCGATGAAATGCTGAACATGGGCTTCCGTGAAGATATTGAGCTTATACTGAAGAATACACCGGCTGAAAAGAAGACCTGGTTGTTCTCTGCTACTATGAGTAATGATGTGCGTAACATAGCTAAGCGCTTCATGAAGGAGTGGCAGGAATTCTCAGTAGCAGCAGCCAATGTTACTAATGAAAATATCGACCACCAGTATTTTGTAGCTAATCACCACAACCGTTTCGAAACATTGCGTCGTTTGCTTGATTTCGCTCCGGGTATATATGGTATCATCTTTACTCGTACCAAGCAGGATTGTCAGGAAGTGTCTGAAAAGTTGATGAAGATGGGCTACCATGTGAGTCCTTTGCATGGCGATATGGACCAGAAGATGCGTAGCAAGGTAATGGAGCGCTTTAAGAGCCGCCAGTTACAGGCTATCGTAGCTACCGATGTTGCAGCAAGAGGTATTGACGTAAACGACATTACTCACGTAATCAATTACGAATTACCTGATGATCCTGAAGTATACACGCACCGTAGCGGCCGTACCGCTCGTGCCGGTAAGTCAGGTATTTGTATGTCCATCGTTTCTCCTAAGCAGATAGGTAATATCCGTCAGATAGAAAGGTTGGTTAAGCAAAAATTCCACAAGACTGATATACCTGATGGTGCTGAAGTTGTACGCAAGCGTTTGTTCTTCTACATGGAGCAGATAGCTAACGCAGAACCTAAGGACGAATTTGCAAAGATCTATTTCGATTCTATGCACGAGCAGTTTGCTAACGTGGATAAGGACGAACTGATCCGTAAACTGATCTGGTTGCAACTGAAGGATACTATTGATGCTTATTCTGATTCTGAAGACCTGAATGCAGGCTTTGAGCGTAAGAGTGGTGCAGCAGGTAACAGCGGTGGCAGCAGATTTACACGTCTATTCATCAACCTTGGTGAAAAAGATGGTTTGAACTCACAGCGTTTGCTGCAGTTCATCACAGAATCTACAGATATTGAAGCCAACATGATCGATCGTATTACGGTTCGTGATATGAGCAGCTTCTTTAATGTACCTACTGATGCAGCTGAGTACATAAAGGAACATCTGTCTAACAAGAAATTCAAGACCCGTAAGGTACGTCTTGAAGAAGCAGACCAGCCAAGAGGCGGCAGCGGTGGCGAAGGTCGCCCTTATGCTAAGCCAGGCGGCGGTGGAAGGTTCACCGGAGAGCGCTCTTATGGCAGCAGACCACCAAGTTCTAGTGGTGGCAGCTATGGCGGCAACAAAGGTAGAAGCCGCAGCAGAGATTAATTATTTGATTTAATAATAGAACAGCCTGTATCGAAAGATGCAGGCTGTTGTCGTTAATGGAATATGATAATTGAGCAGTTGTCATTTACCACCGGTCTATGTCGTCATCATCATCTTTATGAGGTGTATTACCGTCAGTATTTAAGCGCTCATTTTCCGCTGTCGGAAGACTAAGTAAGCCAACATAAATTTCATCATTCTTGATTTCTACAGGAAACGTAGTCATCTTATACCCCTCTCCGCTTGTGTTACGGCCATTAGCCGGATCGAAGCGATATTTATGCAAAGGGCATACCACACGTCCAAGCGGGTCGACCCATCCGTCGCACATAGGTGCACCTGAGTGAGGACATAGTGCTGCAAATGCAAAGATCTTATCGCCACGTTTCAGCAGGCATACTTTTTTTGCCCCGGTCGTTGTTTCCGTGGGTTTATTTTCTGCTAACGAGGCCAGTGTTGCCGTAGTTTTGTGGAAGGTATAGAGCATTGTTTTAAGTCTATAAGACGCCAAAGATAGCCACATTCTGACTACGTCTATCTAAGACAAAAACAGCATCTGCGGTGAGGCAGATGCTGCACGAACGGCTAAACGTGAAAGCTTTAACCGAACAATAATGGATTAGTTATTCATTTTAATGCAACCGTCTTTAATGATCACATGGTCACCATCTTTTAGTTCCACCTTGCCACACTTGGTTTCTATAACACATTTTGTTCCGCTGCCTTGTATGGTTACAGACGAAGTCGCATTGTCAAATGTTACTTCTCTTTCATTACCGTCCATTTTGCTCGTCATTGTTACTTTTTTAGAGTCACGGTTTTCGTAACGGAGGGTAACGCCACAAAATGCCTGGCTAGCTAATAGCAGCATGGCTGCTGAAAGGATCATTTTTTTCATAAAATTCTGTTTTTTGAATGGTTTTAAATGAATAGTGTTGCAAAGTACTGCATATTGTCAGTGTATGGTTGTAAAATTATATAAGTGTGCTGTTATTTAACGTAAGTGTGTGCCAGCAATCAGTTACACCTTTTGTAGATTCTCCTTACACCATCATTGCCGTTGATGTTGCAATACATGAACGAATAGTCATCAGGGAAGCGTACTTTATAGCTGCTGTGTTTGCTTTTCAATTCAAAATACTGGTGTTTAGCGGCATTTGGAAAATAGTTTGCTTCTTGCAGCGTGTCAATGAATATTACTTTACCTCCCCTTTCCATTCTAAACGTGCTATCAGTGATCTGAACTCTTTCAGTTGAGTCTACAGATGTATCTGCACTGTTGCCCTCAAAATGTTTTACCAGCCTCCAGTAACCGTGGGTAGGGTCAGTTTGCTTAGTAGCCATGGGCTTGGATTGGGGCGATCGGGTGAGATCGTTATTTACTGTTTGTCTGCAGGAAGTAACAATAAGTGTGTTTACAAGGAGAAAGAAGAAGGGCTTCATGAATGTAGTTTGGACCGCTAAATTAGCCGTCTGCACTCTGATAACCCGCTTCACTTTGCAACTGTGAGCATTCTTTGTATAAGTGTGTTACAGGCACTAATCAGCGTAAAGCCGCAAAGAACGCTTTCATTAACTGTGCACATTCATTAGCTAGCACTCCCTTTGTCAGGTCAGCTTTCTGGTGAAATGGCCAGTTATCTCCTGTGGTCTTGTGATAGCCATTCTTTACATCGTCTGCGCCGTATACTATTCGGGCTACTTTGCTCCAGTACATCGCACCGCAGCACATCAGGCAAGGCTCCACAGTTACATAAAGAGTGGCCTCAGGAAGGTATTTACTGCCCAATTGGTTGAAAGCAGCTGTGAGCGCTATCATTTCTGCGTGTGCGGTACTGTCATTAAGTTGTTCTACCTGGTTGTGGCCCCGAGCTATTATTTTCCCATCCCAAACTACAATTGCACCTACAGGCACTTCTCCTGCATGAAATGCCAGCTGCGCCTGTTTCAGCGCTTCGCGCATAAAATATTCATCGTTAAATTCCACCATATCCTGTGATTAGACCTTGCAAAGTAAACGGATAACGGCGAATAGAGGTGTAATTCAATCTGATACAAAATGTCATTATGCCATTGAGCAATTAAGCTATTGAACCATTTATGAATATATTTTAACAAATTTTCCATGATACAGCTATTATATTTGCACACTAATCCAGAATTATGCTAAAACGTGTCGCATTATTGTCTTTGCTGTTCATACAGTCATCCCTTTTATTCGCACAGAAAGGTTCTGTTTCTGTTCACGGAAGTGGCGAAGACATTAAATACTCAAAAGACAGTACTGCTTCGTTGTATAAGAATGCCACACCTGCTATCGTTAAGCCATCGCGCGATTTCGTGATGATACAGATTGGGTACAATAACTGGATGAACAAGCCTGATAGTGTAAAAACAAAGACCCTGGGTTATGTATTCAACGCATATCTGTGTTATGATTTTCCTATCAAGAAGTCTAACATGAGCTTTGCTACAGGTGTTGGTATCAATACCTCAGTTGTATACCTGGACAAGCAAATGCTGGTAAACAATGATACAGGTGCTTTGGGTGCAGCTGCACGCATCATCAACGATCCTACCCCGGGTAAGCGTTATAAAGTAAATACTACCTACCTGCAGGCGCCGTTCGAATTACGTTATTTCAGCAATATGCAAAACCGTAACAAGGGTTTTAAGGCTGCATTGGGTGTAACTGTTGGCGCTTTCATTGGTGCACATACTAAGGAACTGACATCTGTAGGTGGAACTAATATCAAGTACAAAGAAAATACAAAGAGGTACTATAGTCCATGGAACTTTGCTGCAACAGCTCGTATAGGATGGGGTAACCTTTCTATATTCGGTTCTTATAACATTACCAATGTATTTAAAGAAAATAACGGTCCGGCACTTACTCCTGCATCTGTAGGTATCTGCATTACCGGCCTTTAATTTACTGTCATTCCCGTTTAATACTTTCAACCATGAGCCAGATAAAAGCACCTGCATTCCTGGAGGATGCTTTCACTACAGGTTTTTCAGCGAAGGATCCCGATGGAGATGCGCTGAAATTTGTAATGGTTGATATAGGTAGATTGAACATAAAGAATGGTAAGATCTATGCCTGTGATCCGCTGGCACTTTATCTTGAAGAACCATTTACTACAGAATTCCCTAAAGGTGAATTTCCTGTACAGGTAGCCCTGGCTGCCATTAATGACGATGAACGTATTGGTTTCGCAAGGATAAAATTTGCTGATACCAAGCCCGTAAAGTGGGAATATGCAGTTACCGATGGACAGGATGTGAACGAGTTGGAGAAAGGTGAAATATTTGGTTATAGCGTAGAGTCTGGTACCGGTTCTTTCATGGATACCTCCGGCTACGCTGATTACGATAATCTATATAAAGAAGATGCGGAACTCTCTACCGTATCTAAGCAGCTCAACGAAACTTACGAAGACACCCGTGCATGGTTAATGTGGGAAGGTAAGAACAGCAATGTGGCTATCTTCTCTACCGGTTACGGCGACGGTCTGTATGCTACCTATATTGGCTACGATGCCAATGGCAATATCTGCCGACTGGTAAGCGATTTCAATATGCTGGAGTGGAAGTAGTCTTTTCAGTCTTTTACTTTTCTGTGGGATAATAGGCTTCTATATCTAATTTCGAAACGATTCCATTAAAGGTAAATGGACTGGTGATATATAGTTTTATACTCTTAACGCCGGCATGGTCTGGCACACTCATCCAAAATGTGTAAGTGTTGTCTGCTCCGGGTTGGCTGATGGCATTAAATAAGCGTACGCGTGCATGCCTGGTGCCAGTGGTCGTCGTCATATCTGCATTGAGGTAGGTTTGCCATACATCCATAGTTTTTACAACCCCACTGACCTTAAGCCAATATTTTTTATTGTAGTCCCCTTTGTTGGCAATCTCTGCCAGAATCGCAGATTGCCCTGCTTCCGCATGAATAACTTTGGGGGAGTCTATTGCTAACATGGATATATTTCTGCACTTTTCATTGGTAAAGAACTCATTGCTATCCAGCAGGCTCATATCTGCCGGTGTGGGGGTAGGGTTAAGGTATATGTGGCTGTAGTAGCGCCTGTTCATATCATTGAAGTGCAGGATGGTTTTATTGTACTGAACCAGCTGAAAGAAATTGACTCCGATAAGGTACAGCCCACCAAGGTAGAAGATAGGTTTCCATTTTTGCTGCAAGACCCAGTTGGTTAGGGCAGCCAGCGGGAGTGCAAACACAGGGTAGCTCTGCACCAATGCACGGGTAGAATAGCTGCCGCCATACCGCCAATCATCCCAGGCGATGATGATGTATATATTGAGCAGGCAAAACCAGAGTACGGATCTTTTGAAAGGGTATGGTTTCATAAAGAACATACCGGCAATGAAGAGAATAGTAACAGGCGTATAAATGAACCATCCCTTCTCAAATCCAAACAATACCCTGAAGTAAGGATTAAGGAATTGCCATTTGCTGCCCACATCGTAGATGAAGTGACCTGTTGCTGCTTTCCAGTAAAGTAACTGCGGCAGTACCCCTAACAGGCCAAGCAATGAAGCATACACTATGTGTGTCTTGTGTTGTTTAACTAATTGCCATTTGGCTTTCGCTGCTTCTTTGGTATGAGTGTTCCAGAAGATCGGTATAAATATAATGATGGCTTCAGTTGGGCGGCTCATGGTCGCGAAACCACAGATAAGGCCTGTGATGCACGCCCAAATTATAGATGGCTGCTTATGCCATTTATAGGCAGCATAAAGCACTAACGTGTAGAGCAGGAATATGTAGGCATGGCTTTGTCCGCTATCTACCGCCGCATATTGTATGTAGTTTGATGCCAGCGTAAGCAATAGGATCGTAATTGCGGTTACTTTATCATCAAAGAACAACAGCAATATTTTTCTTAGCATGACTAACGCCAGCAGGCTATAGAAGATAATGCCGAAGCCAAGAGCATATTGGTATGGAGGTGAAAAGCCATCGGGAGGGTAGTGGGAGTGAGTAGCTATAAAATGGCCCACGCAGAAGAACGGCAACTCCATAATGGCCACACCGCCCAGATACTTAAAGACATAACTGCCATTGTCTGCTTTCTCAGCCTGCACGCCATTGCCGCCTGTTACATGGTACTTACTATCAATACGATCTACCCATTTCAATTCTTTGTAGTCGTGATAGATAAGTATGGAAGGCAGGTACAGGTAATAGCCGTTGGCATCCCAGTAAGTGATCTTCAGCGGTTCGCCAGGCTTGATATTACTCACTCTGTATTGTACTAGTACAAAACATACAAGGGCACAGGCAATAAGGGAAAGCAGATTTTTCATGATGATTATTTTTTTCTGATGATCATCATGCCATCTCTTAGCGGCAGCATCATTTGTTCTACCCGGTCATCAGCGCGTATCTTGTCATTGAACCGCTGCATGGCCCTTGCATTTTTACTCTGTTGTTCAGCAGGTAGCAGTACATCGCCTTCATACAGCACATTGTCGGCAAGTATAAAACCGCCCTGCGATAGCTTGTCTATTACCAGGTCGAAGTAGAGATCGTAGTTGTTTTTATCCGCGTCAATAAATACAAGGTCAAATGTTTCCTTAAGGGCTGGTATGATCTCGGCCGCCTTGCCAATATGAGTAACTATTTTGTCTTTCAGTCCTGCTTCCTCAAAGTACCTTAGTGCCATGTCCTCGAGTTCTTCATCTACATCTATGGTATGCAGCAAACCGCCAGATTGTAAACCCTGCGCCAGGCAAATAGCGGAGTAGCCGGTAAAAGTGCCCAGTTCCAGAATATACTTAGGTCGTAGTGCCTGGCTCATCATTTGCAGAAACATGCCCTGCATGTGGCCCGATATCATTACCGC
>CANBQQ010000057.1 GCA_947371715.1 Flavipsychrobacter stenotrophus | reverse complement strand
CACTTACCTGGTAATGGTGCGCCACCGCATGACACAGGAAACACTTGAAAAGCTGAGAACAGGGGTAACCATAATAGTGAAAGGCGGAGTTGACTACACCACCCCACCATGCGATGTGCAGATAGTAGATATGCCGGAAGGACTTTTTGAAGGCAACTTTAAAATGCGGCCCGAGATTCCCCATACTTGGCTTACCATCACACTTACCGAGGGCAAGTTTCATCAGGTACGCAAGATGGTGTTTGCTGTTAGCCACCGTTGCATACGGCTGATAAGAATATCCATTGAAGACCTCTTGCTGGGCGACCTGCAACCCGGCTGTGTGAAGGAAATAGAAGAAACGGAATTTTTTAAATTATTGAAGATCAATAATTGGCAATTGCCAACATTAACTAACTAGCATAACACTATAAAAGAATCATTTTTTCTATTATCATTGTTATGACTAATTACATCGGCACTATGATTTGCACGAATTTGTAACCTTTGTCGATTGTCTTAGGTCTTATAGCATAACATTCTTATTCAGATTTTATGAAACATAACTTTGCCATCCGCACCTTAACACTTGCCCTTTGTTTGTCATCAGGCATCAAAACCTCTGTATCTGCACAATCATTCAATAAACCAAAGATGGACAGCCTGTTCATGGCTATTGAAAGCAATAATAAAGGAATGGGTAGTATAGCACTATCTAAAAATGGTCGGTTGGTTTACGCAAAATCTATAGGTTACAGCTATATCAATGGCGATAAAAAAACACATGCAGATTATGCCACCAAATACCGCATAGGCTCTATAAGTAAAATGTTTACTTCAGTGATGATCTTCCAGTTGATCGAAGAAGGTAAACTGACTCTTAAAACACCGTTAGATAAGTACTTCCCTAAAGTGCCTAATGCAAAGAAGATAACGATCGGCAATTTGCTTGATCACCGCAGTGGCATTCATAATTTCACCAGCGATAGTGAATACCTGCTCTGGCATACAAGGCCACATACTCAGGCTGAAATGGTGAATATCATTATTAAGGGCGGTTCAGATTTTACACCCGGCAGCAAGGCCGATTATAGCAATTCAAACTTCGTATTGCTTGGCTATATCATTGAAAAAGTAACCGGGCATACTTACAAAGAAGAATTACAAAAACGTATCGCTGCAAAAATAGGACTAACGAATACCGTATATGGCGGCAAAACAGACGCCGATAAAAATGAAGCATACTCCTACACCTCTACTACAGGCTGGGAGCAGGAACCGGAAACAGACATGAGCATTCCGGGTGGCGCAGGTGCTATCTTGTCTACGCCTACCGAGCTCAATATGTTTATCGATGCCTTATTTACAGGTAAGCTGGTTAAGAAAGAAAGTTTAGAACAAATGAAAAACCAGATCGACCACTATGGTATGGGTATGTTCCAGGTGCCTTTCGGCAGCAAAAAAGGTTACGGACACACCGGCGGCATAGATGGATTCACATCCAGCCTTGGCTACTTCCCCGATGACAGCCTGGCTATTGCCTATTGTAATAATGGCGCTGTAATGAGCACCAATGACATCATGGTCGCGGCCCTAAATATTTACTTCAACAAACCTTACGAGATACCTACTTTTAAAACGATTGCCGTTCCTTTGACAGACCTAAATAGCTATGCAGGTGTTTATTCATCAGCACAAATGCCATTAAAGATCACAGTCAATGTAAAAGGCACAACCCTCTATGCTCAGGCCACCGGCCAGGGAGAATTTCCTCTCGAAGCCATTGACAATACAAATTTCCAGTTTACCGCAGCAGGCATAAAAATGAACTTTGATGCCGCAAAAAACGAAATGACACTAAAACAAGGCGGCGGTACTTACAATTTCAAAAAGGCTAAATAAAGGATCGATCCTGATATTCCACCCGAATGTCATGGTGAGGCTCTCGAACCACGACATTCGCACGGTACGTATTCGTTTTGTAAGTATGATATTTGAGGTAGTAACTAATTGATCAACCTAAAAGTCAGATTAACCCTCCCACCCGCATGTTTGGTCTTGGGCAAACTATGCTCCCATACCTGCTGACTCTCCCCCTGCATCAATAGCAAACTACCCGACGTTAACCCTACCGACACCTGATCACTCTTATCCTTATAGGTACGCAACTGAAATTTACGTGTTGCCCCAAAACTAACCGAAGCTATGACAGGTTGCGCCCCCAGCTCCCGCTCATTATCCCTATGCCACCCCATGCTATCATTACCATCGCGGTAATAGTTAAGTAGTACACTGTTGAATAGCATTTTTGCTTTCTCTTCTACCCGTCTTTTAATAGTCAGCAACTGTTCCGTCCAGGGTTGCACATCCATTGTTATACCCGAGTATGCCACGCTCCTCTCGCCGTAACATGCTGTTAACCGAGGCTGCATTACCAGCTTACCGAACATTTTTATCGGTTCCTGCTTCCACCGTATTGTTGTAACAAGGTGTTCATAAATAGAGTCACTCTCCTCATTACTGAACAGGTTTTCATATAAGATCGCCTCTCCACCGAAGGGGAGAATATTTGTGGGTGGAAGTGGCGAGAAGAGACTCTGCATAGAGGTCTTGTAACTATTGGACAATAAAGTTATTTAAAAACCAGGGAACCATTGCACAGCGCCGTTAGGTTATGTAAATGACCTAAGGATATTGTTATGGCTGTACTGGTGCTGAAGGCATCACATGTCTATAGTAACATAAGTGTAGTTTGGGTACGATGCCGAAGGTATCGCAAGTTTTCAGCAACTTAATTTACTTAGATCTATTTCATTGTACCGCTAATTGCAAACGGTTTCCAGCAACAAATACCCTCGAATTGACGCGTGCCGTAGGTACGCAACCCCGCGTCATCAGTATTAGTTTTATCAACTAAATTACCAATTATCCTCACGCATCCCACTATAAACTTTACCTTTACCGACAATTATGTCTTTATATACAACAAAAGCACCCATTACCATTACCTGCCACAAGCGCATAGCGCCCTACCTGGAACAGGAAGTAAGAGAATTGGGTTTTACAATAGATGAAACATTCATTACCGGTGTAAGGCTTACCGGCACCATCAATGATTGCATTAAGCTCAACCTTAACCTGCGCTGCGCCAGTCAGGTACTATACAGCCTTAAGCAGTTTTTTGCCGACAATGCCGACGATGTATATAAAAATGTACTGGCATTGCCATGGGAGAATATCATCCCCGATCCCGGCTATTTCTCCATTACCAGTAACGTAATGAACGACACCATCAACAATAGCATGTTTGCCAACCTGAGGGTGAAAGATGCTATTGTAGACAGGATGAGGGAAAAACGCGGCAATCGCCCCAACACCGGCGCAGACCTTATTGGTACTGTTATTCACCTTTTCTGGAAAAATGAACAGGCAGAACTCTTTATAGATACTTCGGGCGATTCATTGGCCCGCCACGGCTACCGTAAAATACCGGGCCGCGCCCCTATGCTGGAAGCATTGGCCGCAGCTACGATCATGGCAACACGTTGGGATAAAGTATCACCATTCGTTAATCCCATGTGCGGTTCCGGCACAGTAGCTATCGAAGCTGCGCTAATTGCCACCAATACCCGGCCCGGCCTGTTCAGGCTCAATTATGCATTCATGCACCTGCAAGGCTATGACAAGGAGATATACCTGCAGGAAATGGAACTATTGGACCGCCAGATAAAAGACATCCCTGATCTGAAGATCATTGCCACCGACTACAGCGATATGGCTATCACCAATGCCAAGCGCAATGCAGTAGCTGCGGGAGTTGCCGATCTTATCACATTTTCTATCTGCGATTTTGCTGCCACCCCTACCCCAAAAGGCCAGGGCGGTGTCATGTTCATGAATCCTGAATATGGCGAACGACTGGGTAATGAACCGGAACTGGAAGCAACATACGCCCGTATAGGCGACTATATGAAAAAGGAATGTGGCGGCTATTTCGGCTATGTCTTTACCGGCAACCTCGACCTTGCCAAGAAAATAGGACTGAAAGCAAAGCGCCGTATTGAGTTCTACACAAGCACAATAGACTGTCGTTTACTTGAATATGAACTATACGAAGGAAGCAGAAAAACTGCTTTTGAGGATAGAGTATAATTACTAAATAGTATTTAAAACAGAAAGGTGCGGAAGGATATCCTTCCGCACCTGTTTTTATTTAGCACACTATTAATTGGTCAAATTAATGGCTCCTGTATCTTTTATCATCGTTGTTGATATTTCCTGCTCTGCAACTTTCAACTCTTGAATTGCAGCCATACTATGTGTGCTGTACAATATATAAAAAACATACTTCTCCGTGTTCACTATACCCGCTCTGGGGCTTGGCTTACCCAACGAAGACAGATTTGTTTCAATGATCTTTACTTCCTTGTTTTCCTGCAACCACATATTTATCTTTTCCTGCAGGGTAATCAGCTCATCGTCATAAAAAAACTGTACCTGGTTCATACGCACAAATTGATATTTTTCACGCAACAATATAGCTGCGCGATCTGTTTCTATTCATGCATATATCAATCGTGTGCCGTTGATCCTTTCACTAAAGTTAAAGTAACGACTACTCACTACGACTGTACAAAAAAACTCTGTATAGCTGCTATTGTCAGTGGCTTTTCTATGTACCCCGACACTAGTTTATTGTTCTTAGCTTTCTGCTTGTCATAATGATCAACTGAAGAGGAAAGTATAAATATCTTGAACCTGTCTCTGATACTGTCGTCCATTTTCCCAAATCTGTCCAGCACATCCCATCCGGTTAGTACCGGCATGTTTATATCCAGTAACAGTATTACATTATTGGTATCCGTTGCTGCATATTTAGAAGTTATGAATGCAAGACCCGCTTCAGGGTCGGTAAAGCTGTCTATTTGCTTGCCGGGAAATTGTTTATTAATAATGATGCTACAGATCTTATTATTTACAGGATCGTCATCTATTACCATGAAATCCGGCAATGCTGTTTGTGTCATATTTATGAATACTAGCGGTTAGTTTGTTTAATTGATCTCAAATTCTATTATAAATTCTGTACCCTTATTTACCTCACTATTCACCCTTATCCGGCCACCCAATGTTTCAACCTGCGTCTTCACCATATACAAGCCAATTCCTTTTCCCTCTGTATGATAGTGAAATCTTTTGTATAGTCCAAATACCTGCTCACCTTTTGTTGCCATATCTATTCCCAGACCATTGTCTTTAAATGTCAAAACAACCTTCTTATCTGTCCTCGCACTACCAATCTCGATCACCGGAGTTACGCCCGGCCGCCTGTATTTGATGCTGTTGGAGATAAGATTATAAAAAACACTGTACAGGTAACTCTTCAGTGTGGTAATACCTTCTATCGCCTCGAAGTTGCCCATAATACTTACACGCTCCCCGGCAATTATGTGACTAATGCTATGTTTTATATCACTGAGCAGATCGTTGAACAGCACATATTCCCTGCTCTCATTATGCTCTTGTTTCACCTGTAAGATATAGTTCAGGTCCTTTATTACTGCATCCAGTTTTTGTATCGATGTTGACAGGTCTGCCATCAGCTCCTCATTTTCCAGAAGTGGCAGATCCTCAATTTTCAAAATTTCAGATATACCAATAATATTGGCCACGGGAGCTCTAAGGTTATGAGATATTATATAAGAAAACTGCTCCAGATCCTTATTGCGCTGCACAATATCAGCAATGATCTTTGCGCGCTCCATTTCAGCGTGCTTGCGTTCTGTTATATCCAATGCTATGCCCAGCACAGCACGCTCACTTGTTGCAGGTAGCGTATATGGCACTTTGATTATATAAAATACACGTTGTTTTTCCTCATGGTCCGTAAAAAGTACTTCGGGCACTTCTGCAGTGTTACCACCAAATATAATCTCCCTATCCTGCTCCGGCATGAAGTCATTTACTTTGTTAAACGATTCCGTTTCCGTTATAGACTTGCTGATGAGTTGCGTAGGTGAATAACCATACAATTTAGCAAAGCTCTTATTAACAAATATGAACTTACCATTGGCATTTTTGGCATAGATACACTGCGGTATCAGATCCATTATCAGGCGCAAATTCTCTTCCGACTGCGCCAGTGAATCTTCTGCATGCTTTGCATTGGTAATATCATGAATGATACCATGCAGGCGCACCGGCTCATTAAACTCATTAAATTCAAACTTACTCTCAGAATACACATATCTTATCTCCCCTCCCGGCCTTACTATCCGGTGATAGAAATAGGCATTCTGATAAGTATCCTTAGATTCATTCATCATCTTAATTACTGAAACCTTATCATCAGGATGTATGCTGGCCAGATAGGTATCAAACACTGGTTGTTCGGATTCAGATACAAACCCTATTATTCTTTGTGCTTCCTGAGACCAGGAATGGGTATTGGTTATCAGGTCTATCTCCCAGTTCCCCACATGCGCTATCTCCTGCGCTTCATTAAGCCTGAATTCATTTTGTCTCAGCCTTTCTTCTACTTCCTTCCTTTGCTTTTCTGTTTCAAATACGTCAAGTGCAAATGAAATATCACCTGCCACTTCTTGCAGTAATTTTATTTCGTCTTCATTAAAAAGATTGATATCGGCAGCATATAAATTGAACGTCCCGATCACAACTCCCGATTTCTTTATTGGCAACATCATAGTAGACCTTATACCCATAGATGCCGCATAAGAATACCAGTATTTTAATTTCGGATCATTCACAATGTCATTAGATACAAAATATTGCCCGTTACTCAGTATTTGACCTGTTGGGCCGTCAACATCAAATCTTATATTCCGGAAGAAGGGCACATCCTCAGGACGCATACCGCTTTCCTCAACTAGATCTAATGTCTGTTGGTACGAATTCAACATTGCAATGCATGCCATTTTAAAATGACCATAATCTATCGCGATCCGACATGCTTTTCGAAGCACCTCAGTATCACTTTCTGAATGGACGATTGCCTGATTGATCTGGCTTATAAACAAATATAACCTGTTGGCTGTCTTCAGTTTTTCCTCAGCCTGAATTCTTTCCGTAACATCTCTGAAATTGGTAACTATAGCCTGTACATCTTTGTCATTCAAAAGGTTAGTTAGCGTGCCTTCCACCTCTATCCAGCCCCTTTCCTTATGTTCTATTCTATGCCTGCTGAATTGCGGTACACCGGGGTTCTGAATGGTATTCGCAAATAGAATATATAATTTCCCTCTATCATCAGGATGTACGATAGATGCCTCGTTTTCCAGTAGCTCCTTAACAGAATAACCCGTTACCTTTTCTGACGATGCAGATTGATACATGATCCTACCCTGCTCATTTAGCAATGCTATGGCATCCATACTATTTTCAACCAATGCCCTAAACTTGTGCTCACTGCTTCTCAGTTTCTCCTCAGCTTCTTTTCGCTCCGATATATCCATGTGCATCAACACAATGCCACTATCATCACTATTGTTCTCTCTGGTAATAATCACTTTCAACCACCTGTTCTTATTGGGCGAGTCACACCTGTATTCCATGCTAAAGTCACGTATGTGACCTGCAAGTATTGCTTTTATCGCATTGGCAATTCTTACACCATCTTCCTTCTCCGCCCCATCGGCCTGCTCAGCAATTGTTATATAATTATCTCCTATACCGTAGCTACTGCCTATAAACCCGTTTTCGTTGGCAAAGCGTCTCCAGGCATCATTCACCTCCATTATCTTGCCAGTATTATCTATCAGGGCTATATTGGCAGGCAAGGCATTGAGTATCGATGATAATCGTTCCGATAGCAGTATCTGATCCCTGTATACTTTTTCTACCTCTCTCTTACTTTTGCTTAGTGATTCACCGGCAAGTTTACGTTCCGTTATGTCCCTGAAGTTATTGACGATCGCGTTTACGTTCTCGTTGTCAAGCAGGTTAGTTGTTGTCCCTTCTACCCATATAAAGTAATCGCTCTTGTGACGTATTCGGTATATGCCCCAAATAGGCCTTCCGGGGTTACTTATGGACATCGCAAAACGCTTCTTGCCCTCCTGCACATCATCAGGATGAAAAAGGTCAAACTCATTCATATCCATTACTTCATCAATACCATATCCCAGCATACGCTCTACTGATGGTGTCTGGTATTTAATACATCCTTCACTGTCCAACAAAGAAATAGAATCATAGCTATTTTCAAGCAGGGCGCGAAAATGCCTAACACTACTTACCAGCTTCTTTTCTGCCATACGGCGTGCAGTTATGTCTATAGACATAACAAGCCGAGCCATACGGTCATTAAAAACAACATTATAGGCAAATATCTCAACGTAAATAATTGTACTGTCTTTCTTTTTATGACGCCATACGCCCCTGTTGTATTCACTCGCATCTATCAATGGAGAATGTGACGTTTCAATAAAAGCAAGCTGCTCATCATCAGGCCGTATTTCTACCGCCGTCATAGCAAAAAACTCTTCCCGGCTATATCCGTAGCTAGCTACTGCCACATCATTGACATCAAGAAATTGAAAGGTGGTAACATCAATAACCCACATCGGCATTGGGTTATTGATAAACAGATGCCGGTAGCTGTTCTGCGTAAGGTTTAGTTCGCGGGTTCTTATTTCTATTTGGGCCTCAAGTTCTGCATTGATTTTTTGCAGATTTTCTTCTGCCCGTTTCTTTTCAGTAAGGTCGCGTGTAATTTTCGTAAATCCTTTCAGTACATTGCTATCTCCAAATAGGGCAGTGATCAATATACTGCCCCAAAAAGCAGTTCCATCTTTTCTTATTCGCCACCCCTCGGTCGAAGCCTTACCCATCAGGGAAGCTTCTTTTATCATTTGCTCAGGAATACCTTTTTCCTGATCATCAGGAGAATAAAACACACGAAAATTCTCACCAATTATTTCTTCTGAGCTGTAGCCTTTTATTTTTTGTGCTCCCTTATTCCAGTTTCTTACATTACCTCTCTTATCTAAAAACAGGATAGCATAATCTTCGATCTCTTCGACCATCTGTTGATAAATGTCAGTATCCTCTTTCATAATAATAGCTTTTAATATCACCAATCATATTCCTAATCTGGCAATAATATACCACAAAATCGACATTTTTATATATTTAATTCCTTTTTCTCATAGTAAAGTAAAATGTAGCACCATTACCCTCTTCACTTTCCACCCATATCTTACCGCCATTCAGTTCCACAAAGTCTCTGCAGAGTACCAATCCAAGCCCTGTACCCTTCTCATTGCTGGTCCCAAGACTGCTGGTACTATTCAAACCAAATATATGAGCGGTGTTTCCTGCTTTAATACCCACACCTTGATCCTTCACATAAAAACAAACATATTCACTGTTACTATTGGGGGCAAGGCCTATCTCCACTTCTCCGCTGTTTTTAGAGAATTTCAATCCATTTGATAACAGGTTTCTCACCACAAAATCAAAATGAGAAATGTCGGCATATACTGTCGTTTCCACTGGCACCTTGTTCACAATGTCAATATGTTTCTCAATAGCATTTTCATGGTGTAATTTCAGGTTACTTTCTATTGTTTCATTAACGTTGAACAATTCCCTTTCAAGGCTGATACCTTTTATCTGCCTGCTTCCCCATAACAATAGTTTATTGAGCGTCTCCAGCGATGCTTCACTCTGCTCCTTCAACATCCTGAATACCTTAGCCTCTTCTTCATGTGTCATACCATGATCTTCAGAATCCAGTACTTTAAGCATACCAATGATGGTATGTGTTGGAGTACGAAGGTCATGTCCTATTATCGAGAATATCTTATCTTTCACCTGGTTTGCAAGAGCAAGTTTCTCTTTGCCCGCTTTTAATTCTTTATTTAAGCCAATTGTTTTTTTATAGCTCTTATACAGCAGCAGCAGGGCTACAGCTATAACTATGGCTATAGCTATCATTACATTCCGTTGAAAATTCTTGTTCTTGTTCTGCTCTTCAAGCTGCAATACTTTGTGCTTCGATTTATCCAGTTCATATAATGCCTCCAGGTTAGCAACCTCTGCATTTTTCTGAACTGTGAATATCTGCTGCCTGATTTCATTTGCACTGTCTTTATAAGTATAGGCTGCCTGATAGTTATGCTCGTCTACATATACATCCGAGATCACCTCGTATATATTGGCTACTATATTTTTCTGATCTTTTTTCAGTGCTATAGCAAGCGCTTCTCTTAATAATGGTATCTTTTGCTCATGAGGTGTTGCGTGTTCCAGCATGGCAATGTTCAACAACAGGTTAGGAATATCATGTTCCATATCATGATCTCTGGCAATAGTCAGTGCTTGTTTGAAATGAGCCAATGCCCTCACCTCTTCACCTTTTTCCTTGTAGATAATTCCGGTGTTTAACAGTAAGAGCACCTTAACATCGTCAAATCTCGGTGTATTACAATAAGATAACCCGAGTTCACAATATTTAAGCGCTTGCTCATAATTCCCACGCTTACCCTGGTTTATAGCCATGTTATTATACAGGTAGGCCATATCAATGGTATCTTTAATGATCTGGGCAAGTGCTAACGCACTTGTACAATAGAGATGAGATTTATCAAGATTCTCCATGTAGTCATTTACTGTGCCTAGCTTTATGTAGGTCTGCACTATACCAAGCGTATCCGATAATCCTTCGTAGATCTTTAGTGCAGATATAAATTGACGGGTAGCCTCGTTGAAGTTGCCTTGCAAGCCCTCCAGCACACCTAATTCATTCTTCAGCAATCCTATCGCCCGCTTATCATTTATTCCCTTTTCATACAGCTCCAGTGCATTTTGAAGCCTCACTTTTGCCAGCCCCATTCTTCCCGCTGTACGATCCAGAGACCCAAGCTGACCGGACAGATATGCCTCATCTGCAGTAACGCCAAGTTTTTCAGACAGCTTTAGTCCTTCTTCTGCGTACCTGTATGCCGTATCAGGAACCTTTTTCTTATAATATTCTACCGCCTGCTTATACAACCTTAACTTAGCGGTATCCTCATGTGCTGCACTAATGCGCGCATATATTGGAGACTCACCGGGCTGTGATAGAGCCGCACTTGGTAAAAGATTTATCAGGGCAAATAAACATAGTGGGATATATATTCTGTAAAAC
>CANBQQ010000056.1 GCA_947371715.1 Flavipsychrobacter stenotrophus | reverse complement strand
TAGCCGCCGATACAGCAGCTATGTTATCGCCATTGTATACTGTATTGCCATTACCAGCTATTGTTGTTATCGTACCTGCTGTATCAACCTTTCGCACACGGTGATTAAAAGCATCGCTGAAGTAAATATTCCCCTGATGGTCCACTAATATACCAATTGGCTTGTCTAACATAGCAGTAGTGGCCGGAATATTATCGCCGTTATAGCCAGTCATGCCGCTACCCGCAACAGTAGTGATGGTTCCTGCGGAATCTACTTTGCGTATGCGGTCGTGGTAGCCATCGGTAATATAATAGTTGCCCTTGCCATCGAGGGCTACATCGAAGGGGCCGATCAAGCTGGCATTTGTGGCCGGGCCACCATCACCGATTGATGTGCCACTGCTGCCTGCAATGGTGGTGATGATCTGCCCGTGAGCGTAAAAAGTGAGGAGTAATGTTACGAAAAGAGAAAGTGTTGTTTTCATGGAGAGGTCTATATTTATTGCTGAAACAAAAATACAATAAGAACAGACAACAAATGCAGGTTAATGATAATATAACAATACGCTCAATCACATTATGAACTGTTTATTAAATGACAAATATTTCGGCATATGTATAATCAATATTGTGAGCAACACCTTCTAAGTTCAGGCACTGAAGTCAATACAAGTCAGGTCTTATTAAAAACACCAGCTGTGATATTCAGCTCCGCTAATGCTGTTGAAGACGGACTAAGATGGCTGCACACAAGGTCATATTATCTATACGCAGTAACATAAAAAAGCCTTCAAACGCTTTTCGAAGCATGTATTTGAAGGCTTTCTTATGCGCAGATAAATAGTGTTTTATTCCTTTATCACCCGATTAGCGTAAATATCATTGACCTTAACGATATACATGCCTGACGGGAGATCGTTGATATTGACCCTAACTTCTTTTGATGAATAGTTTTGTGACCAGCTCCTAACCTAAAAGATTGGCGAAAGAGACATGGGAAATAGTGGTTTGCGATACTGGAAGCGGCGAAAAGGTGATGGGTGTAATGCGTGAATTTGCACTACAAAAACGCCCCCTAGCAAACATAATGTTTATTGTATTTGGCACCCCATTGTTCTTTCGTAAAGTCATAGTCTAACAGTTATAAAGACGTTGTGTTGCGGTCAACATGAGTCAAAGATCAGAGCATAAAACTAAAAAGCAGTTACAAATAAATGCAACTGCTTTTAGTAATGATCGATTGACATGAGCAGAGGCTACTGCCAGTACTATATCATTTCAATTGACCAAGCCTGTAGTGAAACGCTACTCCTTGATCAACTGTTTAACTACTTTTTTATCTCCTGAAGTGATCTCAACAAAGTAGATGCCGGATGCTAAACTATTCAGTAATATATCAACAGAACCTATCTTTTGCCAACCGAGATCATTACTGTAAACTACAACGCCCAAAACGTTACGTACAGCTACATCGGTTTTGTTGATGCCCTCGCTACTGAAGTCTATTCTTACGACGTCACTCGCCGGATTAGGGTAAATCTGAACTCTCACCGCGTTGCCGTCTGAATGCCCGGCAGGCGCACTCGTTGTCAATTCAAATCGTTTATTTCCCTGAGAGGCGCTATCCTTCGAAATTGTAAATCTATATTCGATGCCATTGCTTATAGGAGTATAGTTGTCTAACAGCCTGTCATGCAGGAATAATGATGCACCTGCCGGCAGATGAGTGTTTTCTGTTCTGATAATAAAATCCTGTGCGAATGCACTCCTGATACCCAATGGCACTGTGGCGCCGGTTTGGTATGGCCTGCTATCAATAGTTAACTTTTGCTCGTCAGCAGATAATGAATAAAAACTGAGATCAGCACCGGAGAGTTTAATTGCATCGCAGCGTTTATCTTCTGCATTGGTTGCATTGCTATTGAAATTAAGCTGTAACATATCCCAAAGGTGATAGTTGGCGTCATAAACATAGAGTGACGTGTATTCATTTGTACCCTTAAATAGATATGTTGTTGCGTCAGTGCCTTTGTTACTCTCGTTAAAGACGAGTGTAGTATTGTCATTAGCGGCGCGTACCTGAAATGCTGCATTTGCCTGCAAATAGTAAGGGTCTGCTGAAGAAGTTCCTATGGAGATTGCCTGATATTGGCCTGCAACGCCAAGAGACTCATTCCATACATAAAAAGCCCCGCCTGTAACTATGCCTGCTGATTGTGCATTGAATAATATAGTACCAATGTCTACCGGCGAAGGGTAAGGATTACCGATCATGTTGATATCCTGGTTGGCTAAACTTCCCTTTGCCAGGTGTACAAACTGTGTGCCCTGATTAACATTGCCAGACATAGTGATCTTAACGGCTGAGGGCACATAGGTGCCATAGCCTAAACCTTGCCCCTTACCACCTCTCATAAATAAGCGTATTGCCTGGTGCCTGGTGATCTTATTAGAGTCAGCAGCATTAGTAGAAATATCTGTGAATGCTTTCCAACCGGGGTCGTAACCGAGAGCAGAGTTACTTAAGTAAGTATCGTGCCGGAAGGCAGACGGGGCATTGGTGCTCGTTGAAGTAAAACCATTTGCGGCGCCACCTTGCCCCGTGATGTCTATAAACTGTTGTATCTGGCTTAAAGACAATGAAGAATTAAAAGGATGGCTCCAGAAACGAAAACGCCTGTAGCCGCTCTGAATGTATTGCTGCGAATGAATTTTCCCGCTTATAGAAGCACCCGAGGCAATAGGTGCAATTCGGGCAGTATAGGCATAGTCTGAGAACAAAGTGAGACTATCATTGGTATTGAATACCCCACTAGTTAGTGCCAATTCATTTGTTACGGTCAAATTGGAAAGAGTATCAATTGAAACACCCGAAACATTGTTGATCTCGACATTATTAATAATACCCTTTCCTGAGATCTTCTGCGCGCTGCTATTATTAAAAACAACTGCACCTGCTCCGGTGATAACGCCATTGTGAATGAAATTACCCTTCACTTTCAATTTTGCACCTGAATTGATGGCGATGGAAACAGAAGAGTCGATCTTAAGATCGCGAACAGCTACTGTGGTTGAGGCAGAAATATCAGGATAGTGTGTGGCACCTGCTGAGATGACAACATCATCTGTGGAATCCGGCACAGAGTGATCGTACCAGTTACTGTTTGTATTCCAGTTGGATTCATGACCCGGGTTACCGCCTACCCATGTTCTTGCAATAGAGGAAACCAGAATGCTGGCCTGATCTGTACCGCAAGAATTGGTTATGGTATAATGTATCATACTACTACCTACGTGAAGGGAATGAATATTACCAACACTATCTATTGTAATTACCGAAGGGTTACTACTACTCCAAACTCCGCCGGGAGTGGCATTGGCTAATGTGCCGGTAGTACCAACAGATAAAGATGTATTGCCGGTGATAGGTGCTATAGACCCAACAGAATTTACTGTCGTTGTATTTTGAGCAGCAGATAAACCCGTACATCCGGCTGCACTGGTATAGTTAACATACACGATTTTAATACCACCTGTGAGCCATTTAAGTGAAACATTATGATCTGTGTTGCTGATACCGCCGGAGATGATCGTATAATCAACACCAGCAGTACCGGGCAGGGTCCACATGTATGCTGAATTACCCGCCTGAGTAGTATAATTATCAAGATGACCTGTACAAATTACCGAATCGGGAGTAGTAATAAACGTTGCTACCGGTAACAGATTAACCGTAAGTAAAATAGCGGATGTACTTGTACAACCTAAAGTACTGACACCGGTAATTGTATATGTAGTAGTAGTTGAGGCGTTACAATTTACTGAAGATCCTGTAGTGGTATTTAACCCTGTAGCTGGTGCCCAGCTATAAGTAGAAGCGCCAGATACAGAAATTGTTGTGGTGCTACCCATGCATATACTAGGTGTTGCTGTAGTTGAAGTAATGGCAGGCAACGGATTTACTGTAATCAATTGAGTTGCGGTATTACTGCATCCGTTACTATTTATACCTGTTACCGTATAAGTAGTAGTAGCAGACACTGAACAGTGCACAGACGAACCGGTAGTTGTCGTTAAGCCGGTGGCAGGGATCCATGAGTATGTCAGAGCCCCCGTTGCAGACATATCAGTTGATGATCCATTACAAATTGCGGGAGCAGCCGCACCGGGTATAATTGCAGGTAATGAATTAACCGTAAGCAGCCTTGTACCTGAACTCACACATCCATCGGCATTTGTACCCGTTATTGTATAGGTAGTTGTTGTAGTAGGACTTGCAGTTACATTAAGACCTGATGTTGCACTTAAGCCGGTAGCCGGAGACCAGACATAGGTAACCGCACCTGATGCTGCGATGGTTGTAGCATTGCCGATACATACCGCGCTACTACCTATTGAAGATGAAATAACAGGTAGAGAATTAACAGTAATCGTTATAGTATTTGTATTGATACAACCGTTGCTATTTGTACCTGTAATAGTATAGGTAGTAGTTACCGTAGGGCTTGCTGTTATTGTAGTTCCTGTGGTAGCGCTTAATCCCGAAGCCGGAGACCAGGTAAAGGTTGTTCCTCCGGCTCCTGTTAAAGTAGTGGCTGACCCTACACATATCGTGGATGTACCTGCCGATGCGGTAATTACTGGCAAAGGATTAACAGTAATGGATCTTGTAGATCTGTTTATACAACCATTTGCATCTGTACCGGTGATCGTGTAAATAGTACTTACAGTTGGCGAAGCATTTACGTTTATTCCAGTAGTTGCATTAAGCGCAGTCGCCGGGGACCAGGTATAGGTCGCTCCACCGGAAGCAGAAATAGTTGTTGTGCCACCGATACAATAGACTGTAATACCTGCAGTAGAAGAAATAGTTGGTAGAGGATTGACAGTGATCGCTCGGGTTGCTTTATTTGTGCATCCGTTCGCATTAGTACCTGTGACAGTATATGTCAATGAAACAGTAGGAGTAGTTGTAACTGTAGTGCCGGTTGTTGCACTTAAATAGGTAGCCGGAGACCAGCTGTAACTTGTTCCTCCCGTTGCTGTAATAGTAGAAGATGCGCCAATACAAAGGGTGCCCGACCCTACGGTAGTTAAGATAGTTGGCAAGGCATTTACAGTAATATTTCTTGACCTTGTATTGACACAGCCATTGGCGTCGGTACCTGTGAGTGTGAAAGCAGTTGTTACAGTAGGTGTTACCGTTACTACCGTGCCGGTAGTGGCACTGAGTGATGCTCCCGGGGCCCATGTATAGGTTACTGCACCTCCCGCGGTAATAGTAGTGGATGCGCCGATGCAAATAGCATTGGAACCGGCAGTTTGTGTGAGTGTTGGTAAAGGATTTACCGTTATCAACTGAGTGGCTCTTGTCACACAGCCTGAAATAGTTCCGGTAACTGTATATGTTCTGCTGGCAGTAGAACTGCATATAACAGTTGCTCCCGTGGTAGCACTTAAGCTTGTAGCAGGAGACCAGGTATAGGTAGTAGCACCGGCAGCCGTGATGGTGGTGTTGCTTCCTGTACAATAGGTAGGTGTTGCCGCACTCACAGTAATATTGGTAACATTAACGGTTGTAGTTGCAGTATTCGAACATCCATTTATATCTAAACCAGTAACTGTGTAGGTTCTGGTTGCTGTTGAATTACATGTAAGTAATGACCCGGTTGATGCACTAAGCCCGGTAGCAGGCGTCCAACTGTAAGTATTTGCTCCTGATGCTGAGACAGTCGTTGAAGAGCCATTACAAACAGTTGAAGAGCCAATAGAGGCAGCAACAGCAGGTAATGGATTGACTGTTATTGTTTGGGTTGTAGTGTTTATACAACCTGCTGTACTGGCGCCTGTAATAGTATATGTTGTTGTAGCAGAGGCATTGCAGGTAACAGGTGCACCAGTTGTTGCACTTAAGCCAGTGGTAGGCAACCATGAATAGTTAGCTGCACCTGATGCGCCAATAGTGGTAGAAGAACCATTGCATATTGTGGCTGAACCAGCTGTAGCTACAACAGTTGGCAAAGGATTGACAGAAATAATTTGCGTACCGGAACTTGTACAACCCGCGGAACTTGTACCTGTAACGGTATATGTAGTGGTTGTAGTAGCAGTGCAGGTAACTGATGCACCTGTGGTAGCACTTAAGCCAGTAGCAGGGGTCCAAGTATATGTACTGGCTCCAGAGGCATCGATAGTAGTAGATGAACCGATACAATATGTAGATGAACCCGGTGTTACAGTGATGGTAGGTGTAGCATTGACGGTGACAGAGCTTGTACCGGTGTTAGTGCAACCGGCAGCAGAAGTGCCCGTTACTGTAAATATTGTAGAGGTTGTACCCGTGAGCGTTACAGGTGAACCTGTTGATGAACTCAAACCGGTGGTTGGTGACCATGAGTAAGTAGATGCGCCTGATGCGCCCAGCGTAGTGGTATTACCGCTGCAAATAGTAGTTGCCCCTCCACTCATTATTATAGTTGGCAATGGATTAACGGTAATTAATCGAGTAGTATTACTCGTACAACCAGCAGTACTTGTGCCAGTGACCGTATATGTAGTAGTTGTAGTAGCCGTGCACGTAACAGGGGAACCGCTGGTAGCACTTAAGCCAGTGGCCGGTAACCATGAATAGGTAGATGCACCTGATGCACTAATAGTGGTAGAAGAACCATTGCAAATTGTGGCTGAACCAGCTGTAGCTACAACAGTAGGCAAAGGATTGACCGTAATAATTTGCGTACCGGTACTTGTACAACCCGCGGTACTTGCACCTGTAACGGTATATGTAGTGGTTGTAGTAGCAGTGCAGGTAACGAAGGAACCAGTGGTAGCACTTAAACCTGTAGCAGGGGTCCAAGTATATGTACTGGCTCCAGAGGCACCGATAGTAGTAGATGACCCGATACAATATGCAGATGAACCCGGTGTTACAGTGACGGTAGGTGTAGCATTGACGGTGACAGACCTTGTACCGGTGTTAGTGCAACCGGCAGCAGAAGTGCCCGTTACTGTGAATATTGTAGAGGTTGTACCCGTGAGCGTTACAGGTGATCCTGTTGATGAACTAAGACCCGTAGTTGGCGACCATGAATAGGTAGATGCGCCTGATGCGCCCAGCGTAGTAGTATTACCGCTGCAAATGGTAGTTGCACCACCGCTCATTACTATTGTAGGCAATGGATTAACGGTAATTGACCGGATAGTAGTACTCGTACAACCAGCAGCACTTGTACCTGTAACGGTATATGTAGTAGTTGTAGTAGCCGTGCAGGTAACAGGTGAACCGGTGGTAGCACTTAAGCCAGTGGCCGGTAACCATGAATAGGTAGATGCACCTGATGCACTAATAGTGGTAGAAGAACCATTGCAAATTGTGGCTGAACCAGCTGTAGCTACAACAGTAGGCAAAGGATTGACAGTAATAATTTGCGTACCGGTACTTGTACAACCCGCTGTACTTGCACCTGTAACGGTATATGTAGTAGTTGTAGTAGCAGTGCAGGTAACTGATACACCTGTGGTAGCACTTAAGCCTGTCGCAGGCGTCCATGTATATGTACTGGCTCCAGAGGCACCGATAGTAGTAGATGACCCGATACAATATGCAGATGAGCCGGGTGTTACAGTGACGGTAGGTGTAGCATTTACGGTGACAGACCTTGTACCGGTGTTAGTGCAACCGGCAGCAGAAGTACCCGTAACTGTAAATATGGTTGATGTTGTACCCGTAAGCGTTACAGGTGATCCTGTTGATGAACTCAAGCCGGTAGTTGGCGACCATGAGTAAGTAGATGCACCTGATGCACCAAGCGTAGTAGTATTACCGCTACAAATGGTGGTAGTACCACCGCTCATTACGATAGTGGGTAATGGATTGACAGTAATTGTTTGCGTACCCGTACTTGTACAACCCGCGGCACTTGAACCAGTAACAGTATATGTAGTAGTTGTAGTAGCCGTGCAGGTAACAGGGGAACCGGTGGTAGCGCTTAAAGCAGTAGCAGGGGTCCATGTATACGTATTGGCTCCTGATGCACTGATAGTAGTGGATGACCCGATACAATATGCTGATGAGCCTGGTGTTACAGTAACGGTAGGTGTGGTGTTGACAGTTATAGACCTTGTACCCGTACTTGAGCACCCCGCAGAAGTACCCGTTACAGTATATATTGTAGATGAAGATCCGGTGAGTGTAACAGGACTGCCGGTTGATGAACTGAGACCCAAGGCAGGTGACCAGACATAAGCTGTAGCGCCCGATGCGCCCAGCGTAGTGGTAGTACCGCTGCAAATAGTAGTTGCCCCTCCACTCACTACTATCGTAGGATAAGGGTTTACTGAAATACTTGTTGTGGTCACTGAAGTTGTTCCACATGCATTGGTAGCGTTGAGTGTGTAAACTCCGGTTGAGGCTGTTGAAGTAGTAATAGCTGCGGGAGATAATGAAGTAGATGTAAAGCTGTTAGGGCCTGTCCAGGAATAACTGGTGGCATTTGTTGCCGCTCCTGTTAAAGTAAGTGTTTGCCCTGTGCAGAGAGCCGTAGCAGAAGGCGTTGCAGTGACCGCAGTTGGTTTGCAACTTACAACACTACCCCCAATTGCCAGGCCGTATGAACCTGCAGCAGCCGAGTTAAAGCCGAAGCCACCGGTAGTTGTCTGACCACTGGCATAAAAGCGAATAATTATAGTCGTTCCTGCCGGTACATTCTGTAAAGCTGTTATACTGCTTACATTTATCTGCGTCATTGTAGCAGGCGTACCAACGTAGGCTACGGGACTACCGATCAATGTAAATGACGTACCATTATTAATGCTGTAAGCAAATTGCGTAGTAACACCGGGTGTAGCACAAAATGTACCTGTTCCTGCAAAGCTGGCATCAATAGTAGATAGTGAAACAGTATTACCCGCCGCCGCGGTCAATGTTATCTGAAAATAGTCTGTATTAGCAGTAGAAATACCATTGTTGGAAAAACCAGCAGTTCTGAATGAGTTATTACCGGCACTGGAGGAAGCCCCGCCACCTCTGGTAATATTATTTGCACCGGATGTGGTAATAAGGTTGGCATCAAAAACCGTGGCAGCTAGTGTTGCAATATTGTTAGACCCGGTAAAATCCCAGGCGGCAATGTTGGCTGCTTGTGTATTGGTAACTACTAAAAAACACAGGAAAACTAGAGAAACTGCTTTAATTTTTTTAATGATTGGTAGGCAACAAAGGTGAGATCGCATAATGAACCAGTACTTTTTTATTTTGGATGCGAAACTATCCCTACTAGTACCAACACAGGTCACTATAATTAGTAATTAACTATATTAAATCTAATAAAATAGTTTTTATACAATGTATGTAAAGCAGTTAGAAAATAAATAAGAACTACAAAAAAAAGAGTTGTACTTCTGTACAACTCTTTTCAACGTTCAATTTAGAATGCCTGATCGATGATCACTATTCCTTTATCACCCGATTAGCATAAATATCATTGACCTTAACGATATACATGCCGGACGGGAGATCGTTGATATTGACCGTTACTTCTTTTGATGAATAGTTTTGTGCGACCAGCTCCTGCCCTAACAAGTCGGTTACAGACACATGGAAAATAGTAGTTGGACACCTGACGGTAAGTATATCTGACGCAGGGTTGGGAAATATCGTCACGTTACCCTCTGTGCTTACTACCCTTACTCTTACTCCTTCGGTGCCACATGCAGATACATAAACTACTTTATAGGCAGTATCTGAGCCGCAGGCATTGGTTGCGATGTAGGAGATAGTATCATAGCCTATGCTGAAGCCTATGACACTACCATTGATAGCCAGGAATGCATTGTTGTTAGATGTAGACCATGTACCACCGGTGCCACTAAATGACAGGTTGATCTTTTCGCACTTGCAGACGGTATCGGGGCCTGAAATACTAACATCGGGAAGGGGGCATCCTATAGGAAAGGTGCGGACCCTGTTGTGTGATTGTCCACTAACATATACTATACCCGCAGGATCGGCGGATATCCGATAGGCCATTACCCCGGCAGCAGTGGCGGGGCCGCCATCGCCGCTAAATGCACTGCTGCCAGTGCCGGCTACTGTGGTAATTATGCCGGCGACATCCACCATGCGCACTCTGTAGGATCCTGAAATGAGCAAGTTGCCATTGAAACAAACTTCGACGCCTGTTGGCCTGTTGATCATTGCCGCTGTTGCCGCACCTGCATCACCGCTGAAGCCAGCCGTTCCGGTACCTGCTACAGTAGTAATGATACCGGCAGTTGTAATTTTCCTGACCCTGTTGTTGTTCTGATCAGCAACATATAAATTGCCTGAAGAGTCGCAAGAAACACCGGTAGGATAGTTGAATTTGGCTGCGGTAGCCGCGCCGCCGTCTCCGCTAAATCCAGCCGCACCGGTACCGGCAATAGTTGATATAATACCTGCTGCATCTATTTTCCTGATGAGGTGATTATCGGCCTCGGCAATGTACATATTGCCATAACGATCGAATGTTATGTCTATAGGTGTGCGCATAGTAGCGCTTGTGGCCGCGCCACCATCGCCTGCATGCCCGGCAACACCGCCTGTACCTGCAAATGTGGTTATGATACCGGCAGTAGAAACTTTGCGCACCACATGGTTGTTGGCATCGGCGATATAGAGATTACCCAGGGCATCGGTGACTATTCCGGTAGGGTTGTATAAGCGGGCCGCTGTTGCAGGACCTCCATCACCACTAAAGCCCGGCGTTCCACTTCCAGCTACTGTAGTAATATTTCCAAAAGAATCTACAAGCCTGATGTTGCAAGTATTATCTACGCAAATGTAATAGCGGTGGTTGCTTGCCAGGGCAACGTCAACCGGGTTCTCAATATGTGCGCTTAGTGCGGGTCCGCCATCACCTGAATAACCGCCGGCACCTGTTCCGGCTATTGTATTGATGTTTTGGGCATGTACACTTTGAACCATTGTGGCAAGCAGTGCTATGCATAAGAAAAGGTTTATGATTTTTTTCATAATTACTTCAGTTTATTAGATATGGGAACAAATGTAATGCATATTGATTAGGAATGGGTTATGTGTGGTAATTTGTTTTGGCGTAAGCTAATGAGTAATAAATCTCAAATTGCTTTGATCTGCATCTACTTAAATATTTACAAATGAACTAATTATAATATCTTTATTAGGAACCAAAAGCTCAATT
>CANBQQ010000055.1 GCA_947371715.1 Flavipsychrobacter stenotrophus | reverse complement strand
CCTTTATCGAGCATGGCCTTAACGAAGTTGGCGCCGAGATGGCCCATTCCTAAAAATGCTATCATTGGTGGGTGTGTTTTTATTGTGGTTGTATTATAAGCCAAATTTAGGGTTTTATTGGGTCAATGTCGCAAGCGGGACGCTTGTATGTTTTCGGACGAAGCGAGACGCTTCGACCAGTAACTGCTGTTGTCTGAATCACAGATTTTTAATTGATTACACAGATTGCACGGATTCTGCTACAATCATCACTTTCACCGATGATCATAAAAGTATAAAGGGCATCCATTGGATGCCCTTTATACTTATTTATTAGCGTTCGAAATAATTACCTGTTAAGAATGGTACACTTGATCTGGAACTGGAGGTAGTTACGATCTATGTATTTGTTAGTAGGAGTGATGATATTGTTGATACCTTCTCTATAGTAAACAGCAGCCTTTACTCCCTTTGAGATAGCATATTCTGTCTTGCCCATGAAACCCATATCGAACATAGGAGATACTCTTATATTACCACGCTCTGTTGTTGATACCTCAGGGCGGTTGTCGACCAACATCTGCTGGAAGTCGGGACCTACACCTAAAGACAACTTCTTAGTGAGTTTGTAGCCGATACTTGGCGTTATCTGCGCATAATACAGATTATAAGCCTGATCCTGAGTTCTCATAACACCCTGAGGAGTAGAACCGGTATTCTTAGCCTCATCAGTATTCTTGTTAGCAGATATTTTGGCACCTATGGAAGACGCTCCTGCTGCCACAACCGCACTGGTTCCGGTTGTTGTTCCTGTCTTATCGAGATAAGTGGTCTTCTGTGTATTGTTTGTACCTATGAAAGCGATATCACTTTCTACGTATACCTTATCATTGATCATGCGGCGGGCAGTAGCACCTACCATATAGCCATTACTTTGTGAACTGTAGTTAACACCACCACCCAGGGCAATAGCCACCTTAGGATCTTTCTTAGCTACTTCTTCTTCATTGAATGTGTAGTAGCCAGGGGTGAGGATCGCTTTCTTCTTTTTCTTCAAAGCTTCGATCTTAGCATCTTCAGCATTAGCCGCAAATGTTGATACAATATTTGAAGGCGCAGCTGCTGGTTTGCTGTTCAAAACAATTTCAGCATTATTAGCAGTAACTGCTTTCTTATCGTCGTTCTTAGCTGTGTTAGCCGGCAATTCTGTTTTAGTAATGATATTTTCTGCTACTTCAGGCGCCGGTGTTTCTTGTGCAGGGATAACAGCGGCAGGTGAAGCAATGCGGGCAACCTGTGCATGGTTGGCTTTATGCTTGTGAGTTGATGCAACTGCTGCAGGTGTGGCAGATGTCTGGTTAACACCACCACCGTGGCGGATAACCGTAGATACACCGAATGCCATAGCTACAGTGGCAGCTACGCCCATAAGGGGCATCCACCAAAACAGCAGACCTCTTTTCTTCTTTTGCCCGTCTAATTCTTCAGTGAGCTTCTCCCAGTTTCGGGGGCTAAACTCAAAGTCGTTCTGGTCGAACTTCTGTCTGACCA
Organism: Flavipsychrobacter stenotrophus; assembly: GCA_947371715.1. Classification (GTDB taxonomy): domain Bacteria; phylum Bacteroidota; class Bacteroidia; order Chitinophagales; family Chitinophagaceae; genus Flavipsychrobacter; species Flavipsychrobacter stenotropha_C. The sequence goes on along the minus strand of CANBQQ010000055.1, from coordinate 9,671 downwards.
AATCGTCAAATTCTCCTGGTTTCATACGTCACTTTTTGTTGTAGTTGTTGTTCTACCTTGGTGATTTTTTTCTGAAGTACATTTCTCGCCTGGTGCACATGCCAGTGAGAGGTGCCTTCACTTATATCTAATTGTTCTGAAATCTCCTTATGATTAAACCCCTCAAAAACAAACATGTTAAAAACAGTTCTTGTCATTGAAGGGAGCACTTGTATCATACTTACCAATTCACGGAATTCGATATGCTCCAGTCCTTCGTTGGTCACCGACAAGTCGGTATCCTCGGGTTGTATCGCATTCACATGCATTGTCATTTCTTCTTTCAGATAAGTACTTCTCAGGTAGTCGAGGCAGGTATTAACTACCACGCGCTTCATCCATCCTTCGAAGGAGCCTGTATTGCCGTACTTATCTATTTGTGTAAAAATTTTAAGAAAGCCATCATTAAGCAGTTGCTCCGCATCCTGCATATTTTTGGCATACCTCGCACATACTTTCAAGAACATGCTGTAGTACGTTTTGTACAGATGTTCCTGAATAGCCCGGCTTTTTTTCCGGCACCCTGCTATTATATCTTGTTCAGAATATGCGGGCATAAGGAGAGGTAATTATTTTGATTACAGCCTTAAATTACTACATTTTTCTCATCTCGTCTTTTTTATTGATGCGTCATCACATCTTTTGGGTATCATTTTACAATTAAATGTTAGATAGTTTATAGGGGCTCTTCACCATTCACGCCAGCTCTTCGATTTAGAAATAGGTCAAATAGGTTCTCTTTTTTACAAACAATAGGGTTTCTAAACGGTTTTGATAGAATTTAAAAGGATTATGATAGTGTCTACAGGTGTTGTCCAAGTGTTTTTAAAGGCGCCTTCTCAAACATTCAAACTAACCACTACTAATAAGACGACGGGAGAAACGGAAATCTTGGGTGTTTGTAAAAATATTTTTACATTTATTTAATTTATATTAGACATTGATACTAAAACAACGAAATTCGCCTTGAAATGCCAGGTGTTCTCAACTATATATCTTTCAGAAATTCAATTTAAGCAACCTGCCTGATCATTATAGAAATCATTTACCCAATGGGACCAGTCTGCAGCATACTATTACAACAGCCACTAAACGATGATCAGATAACTGAGCTCGACGAATACCTGAGACATATTGGCAAAAATGTTACCAACTTGGAGAAAAAAGATTCTTGGGATTTCTGTCCAATGGCAGAAATTTTGATACCCGGAAGTGCGCCGGGCAATCTTTGTACCTTTTCACTAAGTACCTGGGCGGGGCTAATCGATGATTGGGGAGCTGAGGAACAACCAGAAGAAGCCATTTTGCACCAACTTGAGCAGGCCATTGGATTCCGGCCGCACGGCCACATCATGTTTTACTCGGGATGTAACGGGCAACAGTTCCACTTACTATTGGGATACCTTGCAATTGCTTTACTAGAAAAATTTGGCGGCTATATCGACTTTTGCGGAGACGTGATGAAAAGGACAACGAATCTTAATTACGAAGGTCAACTCTTCGACATATGGTATGAAACAACACAAGGTAACCAACATTTCTACCAGATCGCCGACCTGCAATTCTTAAAGGCATTTATAAAGCAGGATAATTTCAGGATGATCAAGTGACGGGAACCATTTTACTTATAACCCAAGATTGTCCTATAATATCACGTCTATATATTTACAGAGAGAGGTACGTGTGCCCGGTAACCAATAAAGACAGACTGGATGAAAACAGCCATTACGCTTATTATTTCCTTTTTTCTGACTTATAGCCTGAACGCACAAACCATCATTTTTGAGGAAAAATTTGATGGGATGCCCAGCTATAACCTTACCGGGTGGCCATATCACTTTACAGGAGTAGTACCCTGGCAGTGTGGGATTCCGTTCACAGTCGGCCCATGTATGATCCCGCTCGGTGCAGCCATGGCTGAAAATTCAGGCACTAATAAAGTGGCTTGTTTTGCTGAATGCAGCGGCACCGACCACCATGATTCCAACGTACTGACAAGTACCCCATTGATCAACATGGGACCTGTATCGGGCGCGTGGCTGAAATACGATTCCTATTTTGCCGGATACATCAGCCCGGCTGGTGATACGGAAAAAGCTACAGTCGAGATATCGACCGATAGCGGAAGTACCTGGACCGTGCTTGAATATGTTGCACCAAGCGCACCACAGGGCCTGTTCAACACTCATTATATAGATCTTTCGGCTTATGATCATATTGGCAATATACGAATTGGGTTTCGCTACAATGATGATGACGGATTTCTTATGATGGGCTGGGCCATAGATAATGTAACCGTTTTTATTCCCGCCCGAAAAGACCTTGCCGTGCTTTCTGCAACGCCTATAGATACTATGCTCAGCTACCTGGTACCCGGCCAATCGCACATACATAAGGTAAAGATCTACAACCAAGGGCTGGATACTGTACATTCTTTCCGCTTATTCTACCAGCAGGACTCGGGACCAATAATGGTTGATTTAATTACGGGGCTGAATATGCCGGCATTTGCCACAACAGTATTCTCTCATAATATACCCGACACCGTTTTTACCACCGGCAGGCACACCATAAAAATATGGGCAGCACTGGACAGCGATGCCAATCATTCCAATGACTCCGCCATTACGCACCTTACGGGAGTAGATTTTATGCCGTCTAAAAGACTGGCGATAGAGAGTGGCGAAGGGACCTATAATGGCTGGTCTCCCCGCAATATTTACTACCTCAAAATGGTACCGCTACTGGACGTGCCGGCCACGCTGATTTCCATACATGAGTTTGACCCGATGGTGGATACACCCTATCATGATTTCATGTTCAACCTGGGCTGGAATTATGTACCCTACATACTTTTTGACAGGAGGAAAAGCATACCACTTGACAGCTTTTTTTACTACCTGGATGTACAAAAGCAGTATTTCGGATTTGCGAATATGGAATTGTCGTCGTATAATGATATAGATGGCATTAATGTGACGGCCAAAGTAACACCGGCATTGGATATGACCGGCGATTTCAGGTTGGTGCTGGTACTTACAGAAGATGGGGTAACAGGCACGACCGTAGCATGGGACCAGGCAAATAATTATGCCTTCAACGCACATGGGCCAATGGGTGGATTTGAAACGATGGCTAACCCAGTACCCGCTGCCAGTATGGTATATAATTATGTAGCCCGAAAGGCATTCCCATCGCCCGACGGGCAACCGGGAATGCTGCCCTCTACTCTGAGCGCAGGTGTTGACTATTCTTACACGTTCACTACTACTCTTGACCCTGCCTGGAACCCGCACAAAGTAAAGGCGAAAGTCTTATTGATAAGACATAATGATAGCACGGTACTGAATAGCAATGAGATCCGCTTCCCGGTAGAAGTAACTAATGTAAATGCTAATGCATTTACGGCAGGAGTATATCCTAATCCGGCACAAGACGATGCGCGGTTATATTTCAGTCTGAACAGCGCAGGAACCGTACATGTGACGCTTACCGACCTTACCGGCAGAACGCTGTATGCACATGCTATCACCCAATTCTCTGCCGGCAGAAATGAAATAGAACTACCGGTTGACCGACTAGGAAGCGGGTTATATATTATAAACGTGCAGACCGACGAAGGTAGTAAGTCTGTAAAGATGGAGGTGATCCATTGAGGGTAGTAAATACCATGTATCCCTGTTAGGTATGTGATTGAGTTAAGGGGAGGAAGCTTATACAGACATGCGATACCTTCGGCATCGTTAATGAAATACAATCTGGTTGACTATAGACATTTGATACCTTCGGCATCATGACCTACTATTAGCGACCTAACTTAATATCAATGCCCATTTTGGCAAAAAAGGTGCTTTGATTGTTGGGCAAAACCTTAAATTTGGGCTTCGATTTCTGACTTTTCAACTCGCAATATGAAGTTTCGCAATTTTAAGATGGTAGACTATGTGGTCTACGGCCGTGGTTGTTTCGACCAGGTAGATGAGATCATTGCTCCGCACCGTAAAGGTGATGCACCGATGGTATTCCTGCTCGATCATTTCTTTGAGAATAACAATGAGCTGAAAGCGCGCATACCGGTAAGGGCCAATGATATACTGGTGATCGCTGATGTAGAACATGAGCCAAAGACATCGTACGTTGACGAAGTATCTCAGATTCTGAAGGATAAATTCGGTGCAGTATCGGGTGTAATTGGCATTGGAGGTGGTTCTACTATGGACCTAGCCAAGGCTGTATCCATAATGATGACCAACCCCGGCAAAGCCCAGGACTACCAGGGATGGGATCTTGTAAAGAACAAGGCCGTTTATAAAGTAGGTATCCCTACTCTATCCGGCACCGGTGCGGAAGTATCTCGTACTACAGTTTTGACCGGCCCTACACGCAAGTTGGGTATGAACTCCGACTTTACTCCTTTTGACCAGATAGTATTGGACCCTGCATTGACAAAAGATGCACCAAAGAACCAACGCTTCTATACCGGAATGGATTGCTTCATTCACTGCGTAGAATCTCTGAAAGGCACGTTCATCAATGAATTCAGCCGTTCTTATGGCGAAAAAGCTCAGGATCTTTGTGAAGAAATATTCCTGCACAAAGACAACTGGGATGAAGAAAGTGATGAGCAGCTGATGATGGCATCTTATGCCGGTGGTATGAGTATAGCTTATTCGCAAGTAGGTGTAGCGCATGCTATTAGCTACGGACTTGGCTACCTGCTGGGTACCAAGCATGGCATAGGTAATTGCATAGTGTTCAATCACCTGCAGGACTATTATCCTGAAGGTGTGGCGACGTTCCACAAAATGGTTAAAAAGAACGACATCTTTATTCCGGAAGGTATTACCAAGGGACTTACAGATGAGCAGTTTGACACCATGATCAACGTATCTCTGGGCATGGCACCACTTTGGGAAAATGCACTCGGCAAGGATTGGCAGACAATAATGACCCGTGAAAAACTGCGTGCTATCTACGAAAAGCTGTAAGTAGACCGTATTCAATATTTATTGCAAAAGCTGCCTGATTATCGGGCAGCTTTTTTATTTTGCATCACCTCCATGAAACGCGCTATACGATCATACATTTCATTTACCCGCAATGAACGGATAGGCATAGTTTGCCTTTCCGCATTGATCATTATTTTACTGGCAGTACGCATCACAATGGTGTACTACGTGCATCCTAAACATAATACTGCAGAAGAACAGAAACTACGTGCTGCCTGGGAAGTATTTAAACGTAGTCAACCTAAACCTGTAAGTGATTCTGTAAGAAATGAGCAGGCAACGTACGCAGACAAGACAAGCGAGGATGATGCTCCGCTACCGTCTATCATCAATATCAACACGGCAGATTCCGAAACGCTTATCAGACTCAAGGGGATAGGCCCTGCAATGGCTCATAAGGTATTGGTGTACAGAAAAAAACACCTCTTTAAGAGGGTCGATGAGCTATTGGATGTGCAATCTATACCGAAGGAAACATTTGATGTGGTAAAAAAGCATCTTGCGGTAGATAGTAGTAGTGAGGATGCCAAATAATGTAAGTTGCGTACCTGCAGTTTGTGTTGTATGCCTATACAGGAGTGCGCCCTTACAGGGCTACCAGTTTAGATTGTTTTGGACGTAGGGCTGAACCGCCCTACGCTATTGAGGTTGCCCTTTCAGGGCAGCACTTTTTGATATATATCGAAATAGTTCACTGACATTGATCATCGGAGCGATCTATAATACTTTTACTGCGTAGTTATTCAGCGCATACCATCAAAATAAATAAAAATAAATATCAAAAAATCTGTAACAAAATTGAGTGGTCGTTCGTCATATATACGTAACACACTTAAAGCAGATTTTATGAAACACATCATCACCACAGGAGCATTATTATTGCTGGTACTGGGCGCTACAGCCCGCAACAACGCCGAGCGCAAACCCGCAGCCATAAAGGCCGCAGCGAATATCTTCCAACACACAAAGCTGGAAATGACCGGGGAAAATATCCGGTTCAAGAACCTGCCTAAAAAGGATATGGAACTGTACATTATGGACGAGCAAGGCATTGTAGAACAGTCGGGTACTATAAACCGTGGCAGCAATAAAGTTGACATTAAAACGCTGCCTGCCGGCAATCACATCATTGCGCTGAAGCAAGGCATTAAGATCAAAGTTTTCGGTTTTATGGCAGAGGTGGTGATCAAGGGGTAGTCAGTAGTAGATAGTACATAGTAGTTAGTTCCGAGTTAAGACATCTCTTTCCTCAATTACCAGTTAGATAGGAATGTTTCCCTTAACCAAACATCCGATACCTTCGGCATCGTTCCCAATCACAGTCTGATTTTGCTATTAACATCTGATACCTTCGGCATCATAACATGTTGTTAGTGCTTTAACTTCTATACAATAGCATATTGTTACAAGCTAAACAAGCCGATATTTAGGGGACTAAACAACATTGCCCTTTAGGTTTACCAATTCCCATTTCCAACTTACGACTAATGCGCCTATACACCTATTGATGATATTAACACTCATCAAAAAGAGGTTATGCTTACCTTTGCGTTCTTATGAGTAGAAATGGTAAGGTATTAGTGGCAATGAGCGGCGGTATAGATAGTACTGTCAGTGCCCTTATGCTTCACGAGCAGGGATATGAAGTTGTGGGTATCACTATGAAAACGTGGGACTATGCATCTTCAGGCGGTGGAAAGAAAGAAACGGGTTGTTGCAACCTCGATTCATTCAACGATGCCCGTATGGCAGCCGTAGAACATGGCTTTCCGCACTATATCCTGGATATTAGGGAGGAGTTTGGAGATTTCGTGATCAATAATTTTGTTGAGGAATATATAGCCGGCCGCACACCTAACCCGTGTGTGCTCTGCAATACACATATAAAATGGGCCGCACTACTGAAACGCGCTAATGCACTGGGCTGCGACCATATTGCTACAGGGCACTACGTGAAGATACGTGAGGAGAATGAGCGCTTTGTATTGTCTAAAGCCAAAGACCTTACCAAAGACCAGAGCTACGTGCTTTGGGGATTAGGACAGGATTGCCTTTCCCGCAGCATATACCCGCTGGGCGATATGCTGAAAACAGAAGTTCGCCAGTTGGCCTATGACATGGGCTATAAAGAATTATCTAAGAAGGCTGAGAGCTACGAAATATGCTTTGTGCCCGATAATGACTACCGCGGATTTCTGAAAAGGAATGTGGATGGACTGGAAGACAGGGTAAGCGGCGGTGACTTTGTACTTACTAACGGTAAGAAAGTTGGCAAACACAATGGCTACCCTTTTTACACCATTGGTCAGCGTAAAGGATTGATAGCGCTGGGTAAGCCTATGTTTGTGACCAACATTATACCAGAGACCAATACGGTAGTACTGGGTGAGTTGCACGAACTGGAAGCGAATGAAATGATAGTAAAGGGTATCAATATGATAAAATATGATAAAATACCCGGCACTATGCAGGCTGTGACCAAGATCCGATATAAGGATCCGGGTAGTGAAAGTACGCTGACACCCACTGACGATGGTGTAAAAGTAGTTTTTGACCATTCGGTAAATAGCATTGCTCCCGGTCAGTCGGCGGTATTTTATGAAGGGGATGATGTGATAGGAGGTGGTGTGATACACAAATCACCTGCATTGCAGTTTCAATAAAAAACAATAATCTGTATCAACGAAAAATATAAGCCTGCGCCATGTGTGCAGGCTTAATAGTTACTAACATACTGATTAAAAGAATATCAGATGGTTTTTTGATTTATTATAGTTATTTTCGCTTCTTTAACTAAATTTACGCTAAATATATTCAGACGGGATTTATGACAAAAAAGATCATACTTAGTATTTTGACAATAGGAATGTGCGCTACAGCATTTTATTCCTGCAGAAAGACTAATTCAAACACCGGCGATCAGACCCTTAATTACTTCCCTCTACAGTTTGGAAAAACCGTTACTTATAACGTTGACTCCATTATATACGATGATGCTAACTGCACCCAAAGAGAATCGAGGACGCAGTTGAAGTATGCCATCACCGACACTTTCCGAGACAGCAAAAAGAGACTTTCTTATATTATGGATGTTTTCAGCCGCCCGCACGATGGTGCTTTATGGCAGAAAGCACGCGTGATCACTATTACACCTGCAATTGTTGCGCCTGCTACCACTACACCTCCACCTAATACCCCAACTAACAGCCTTATATTCTCAGAAAGTGGTGTTCAGTTCATCAGACTCGAATTCCCTATTGTGGAAGGTAATACATGGAAGGGCAATGCACTGGTGCCTGTTTTAGATACAGACTACGCATACTTTAATAACTGGAACTACGTTTATCAGAATGTCTACAGCTCGTTCAACACCGGCTTTATGAACTTTGATAATACCGTTACCGTTCTGGAGAACAACGAATCTGTTTACAATCCGCAGCTGGATACTACGCAATATGCTTACCGCACGTATGCCAAAGAAGTTTATGGCTACAATGTGGGTATGGTTTATAAGGAATGGACACATTATATCTACCACCCCAATCATTCAACTTGTGTGAAGGGGTACACGGTAATAATGCGTGCCATTGATCACAACTAAAATGTTATGTGCAGAAAGCTGATCCTATCGTTTTTTATCCTGCTCTTTCTTACAGATGCAGCTGAGGCAACACAGTTTGCCTACAGGGTAAATTTTACGGATAAGAACGGTACACTCACTTTCAGCGACTCCCTTACATTTCTATCTCCCAGGGCTATGGCCCGCAGAAATAATTTCGGCATTGCACTAGACAGTACCGACTTGCCTGTGACGCGTGCCTATGTAGATAGTGTGCTTGTACTTACCGGCGGAAAATTCCATGCAGTATCTAAGTGGTTCAACTTTTGTGTTATACTGGTCAATGACTCTACACAAATACATGCACTAAGCGGTAAAACGTTTATCAGCAGCGTTCAGTTAGTGGGTTATTACACAGGCACACTGCATAAAGGAGCGCACCAAAAGACAAATGATCTACAGGCTAAGACCACTTCCGGCGCTGCTTACTACGGACTCACCTGGCCGCAAACATCCATTGTAAACGGCAACTACCTGCACGATCTCGGTTACAAAGGACAAGGAAAGATAATAGCAGTGGTAGATGGTGGCTACATAGCAACAAATACGCACCGGGGATTCGACAGTATGCGCACTTCAGGCCGACTGGTAGATGCCCATAATTTCACCAACGATACATCTTGGGTGTTTGACTATGATAACCATGGAACAGAGGTATTGTCTACAATGGCTGGCTATGTACCCGATACATTTGTAGGATCGGCCCCGCTAGCATCTTATGCACTATATGTTACTGAAGATGCAGGTGAACAACCCATAGAATTGCTGAACCTGGTGAGTGGCGCAGAACGTGCAGACAGCCTGGGTGCAGATGTTATATCCAGTTCGTTGGGCTACAACACTTTTGACGATCCGATCTACGATTATGTATTTGCTACAGACTTTGATGGCAAGACGACCGTAGCAGCTAAGGCAGCCAACCTGGCTACCAAAAAGGGAATTTTATTTGTTACCTCTGCCGGCAATGAAGGTAATAGTTCATGGCAAAAGATCTTAACACCGGG
>CANBQQ010000054.1 GCA_947371715.1 Flavipsychrobacter stenotrophus | reverse complement strand
ATTTCAACATAGTCTTTACTTAATGAATTATAAACAAATGTAGAGTAATTGCTGTTAAAAAAAGCCTAAGCAAAGCAAAACCAAGGGTTAAAACAAAGGGGATATATTTCCCTTTATTTACTTCTATTACTCCTTATCAGCAGTATCATAGAAACAATTTACGTGCCATGGCTCATTAAAGTTTTCACAAGCAATAATGCCCCAAGACAGGCTATGATCAACGAAGAACCGCGCTGCACATAGATCAGCCTGCGCGGGGTGAGCAAAACTCTTATCTTCTCCGCGAGGAATACTTTAAGGAAATCTATAGAAAGTATCAATACCAGGCAGGTACCGAACAGTATGAACCTGTACCCTCCTGTCTTATTGGCAGTAGCAGATACTGCTGCCAACCAACTGATGACAACTCCCGGATTGATGGTATTGATGATAAAACCGCTCGCCCATATTCTCACGTAGTGTGCACCGCTTATAGTAGCAGCTTCCTTTGCAGGCCGCTTAGGCTTCATTTTCCTGAGTGTACCCGCAGTACCTACAATGATAAGGATCGCAGAGCCAATGTAGGCAATCATATCGCCATGCTTGCCCAATACTATCAACCAAGAGGCTGCAACATTGGCAATGGTGACATACAGAAAATCGCTGAACGATACCCCCAGCACAAAGGCAAGACCGGCCTTGTAGCTGTTGTCCATGCTGTATTTTATCACCGCAAAAAGCGTTGGCCCTACTGATATTGCCATGAACAGGCCCACCAGCACTCCCTTTATCACCGCATCTAAAACTTCTGACTGCATTTCGGAAAGCAATATACGGGTATTATAATAACCTTACCCACCCGGAAGGTATTTTAAACCTTATAAAAACCTTTCCACTATAAGCTATTGCAAACCAAATAAATTATAAATACAACAATATCTACTGTATTTATTATAGTGTTCACTAATTTATCTTTTCTCCTATCAATCAATACTCCTATCTTTGCAATCCAAAAAAAAACAGTTAAATACAGGTGATATGAATTTACCCGGCCAGACTAATTTTTATAAAGGAAAAGTACGCGACGTATATACTATCGCCGACAAGTACATGGTAATGGTAGTAAGCGATCGTATTTCTGCATTCGATGTGGTGCTGCCTCGCCCTATACCTTACAAGGGTCAGGTACTTAACCAGATAGCAGCACAGTTTCTGGATGCTACAAAAGATATTGTACCCAACTGGAAAATATCAATGCCTTTGCCCAATACCACTATTGGCTACAAGTGCGAGCCATATCCTGTGGAAATGGTAGTACGCGGCAACCTTACAGGGCATGCATGGCGCACCTACAAGAGCGGTAAGCGTGAATTGTGCGGCGTGGCAATGCCCGATGGCATGAAGGAAAATGACTTCTTCGAAAAGCCAATTCTTACGCCAACCACTAAGGCGCATGTAGGCCATGATGAAGACATTTCAAGAGAAGAGATCATCAGCAGCGGATTGATCTCTGAAAAAGAATACGAACAACTGGAGCGTTACACACTCGCTTTATTCGAGCGTGGACGTGAAATAGCTAAGGGTCGTGGACTGATACTGGTTGACACTAAGTACGAATTCGGAAAGATAGGTGATACCATCTACCTGATAGATGAGATCCACACACCAGACAGCTCTCGTTACTTCTACATGGAAGGTTACGAAGACCGCCAGAGAAACGGTGAGCAGCAGAAGCAACTGTCTAAAGAGTTTGTAAGGGAGTGGTTGATGGATAATGGGTTTCAGGGTAAGGAAGGCCAGCAGGTTCCGGAAATTACCGACGAGATCGCAGGCCAGATATCTGAACGCTACATCGAGCTATACGAAGTAGTTACCGGTAAAACTTTCCAGAAGCAGGATATGAACTTCAACGAAGTTGAAAGCAAGATCATTGCTGCCTTAGAGGAAGTGAACAAATAAAAACAGACTTAAACACAAAACCGGAAAGGGTATTGGCCGCATGGTCAATACCTTTTTTTATGAAAAGTACTGAGCTGGAAAACAGACGTGCTTTTGGAAGGTACTGCTATGTAGATGTTTAGATTTCTGTGGTTGGGGGAATTATAGGATCGTTGGGCAACAAATTCGGATAGTGTAGTCTATGCACAATTACAGATGCGCTGATATCATAGAGGTCTATCGATATCTATGCAGGATGTAACCCCAAAACGAAAGAGGCATGTTGCTCTTGCAGCAACATGCCTCTCAAATAGATATTTTGAAATTATTTCTTCTTTTGTGCAAAGGTGATCAGCGCAATTGTTTCCTTGGTCAATGGCTTAATAAGATAGTAAACCACGTTCTTGTTTTCCTTTGCCTTCTCCATATCCCGCTTGTCTACAGATGATGACAGAATGTAGATCTTCAATCTGTTCTTGATCCGTTCATCCAGCTTTTCAAACAGATCCAGAAACTCCCAGCCATTCAATACCGGCATGTTAATATCGAGAAACAGTGTTGCATTGTGCGCATGATCTGTTCTTGAATATTCGCTGACAACGTAGTCAAACCCCTCTTTAGGGTCGGTAAAGGTGACCACATCTGCACCTTTGTCCATTTTTTCGATACACACACGGCATATCTTATTATTCAGCGCATCATCATCAATTACAATAAAGCGGTTAGTTTCTGTCATACGTCTAAATTATAAAATTATCCTTGGGGTGTATATTAGTATATACAATGGTAGTATTTAATTATCAATAAAACTAAAACGCAAATTCTATTCTGAACTCTGTACCATGATTAACCCTACTCTTCACACTTATCTTTCCACCCAGTGTTTCGGCCTGTGTCTTCACCATAAAAAGCCCCATCCCCTTGCCCTCTGCCACATGAGAATTGAATCTTTTATACAGGCCAAACAGCATTGCGCCGTTCTTTTCCATGTCAATACCCAGCCCATTGTCGTTAAAGGTAATTACTATGCCTCCCTTTATTTTGGTACTGGCTATTTCTATAACCGGCACTATACCGGGCCGCTTATATTTGATACTATTGGAAATAAGATTATAAAATATGCTGTGCAGATAACTTTTCAGAGTTATCATCTCATCCACTGCCGAAAAGTCGTATTTCACCTGGAACATATCGCTCTCACCTACCCCGGCAATAGTAAACTTGATGTCATTGACCAACGTAGAGAAATGTACTTTCTCTTTGTTCTCATTAATGCCGTGCTTAAGCTGCAATATACGGTTAAGGTCCGTAATAACGGTGTCCAGCTTTTTCGCTGAATCAAACAGCCCTTTCAAAAACACTTCCTTTTCTTCCTCGTCGTCAATGTACCCCTCCTTCAACGCATCTGATATACCCATTATATTGGCTACAGGAGCACGTAGATTATGTGAGATAATGTAGGCAAACTGCTCCAGGTCTTTATTCCTTTGTATAAGCTCGGAAGTAATTTTCTTTTCCTGTAGTTCAGATGTTTTACGCCCGGTAATATCTCTAAGAGACATAATGACACCTAAAATATGTTCATCATCGCTACGAACAGGATGAAAATGGCTGTAGTACCATTTGTCAGTGCCGTTCTCGTCCGGGTAACTTACCTCATAATTGATACTGGCTCCGTTTAGGGCTTCGCGCAATGACTTCCGCACAACAGCCAGGGTTGTATCAGAAAAATAATCCAACGCTTGCGCCCCCTCAACCAGCTCTTTATCGAGATGTTGCGTTGAAAATCGGAAAGCAGGCGTATTGAACGACACTATCTTCAGTTCCGTGTCTAGTAGTACATAGGCTGTGTGCGCATTCTCAAATATACTTCGCAGATTAGCCTCCGACTTTTGCAGTTGCAGCCGGGCGTTGCGTCTTTCCGTAATATCCTGCGCAGTGCCCGTGAGTTTTAGCGGAGCATTCGTTATCGGGTCAAATACTAATTCGCCTAGTTCGCTTACCAGTCTCTCCACTCCATTTCTGAGTATTATGCGAAATTCTGCATTGTACGCTCCACCTTTGGCTATTGCGTTGGCTAGCGCTTCGTCCAGCAAGATATGATCATCAGGGTGTACAATACTTAAAAATAAATCAGGTGTTATTGACTCAGTGAGCATGTCTAACCCGAATATTCTGAAGGTTTCCTCACTCCACTTGATAACACCACCATTGTACAAATCAATTTCCCAGCTGCCTATATGAGCTATACGCTGCGACTTAAGTAGTTGTGCTTCACTTTCTTTAAGACGAATTATGCTGTCCAGCCTTTCTGAAATATCTTCAGATAGAATTAGTTTACATGGCCGGCCATCTACTACAATTTCTGTTGATGTTATTGCTGCCAGTAAAATGCTACCATCTTTCCTGGTAATTCTCCAGATTCCCTTTTTGTTGGATTGGGACTTCGCATCATCGGCAAATAATTCATATTCCGAATCATGTATGGCCTCATGAGCCGAAGAAGGAATGATATCGCCTTTGCAGTAACCGTGCAGTTGCAGGGCGGCAACGTTCACGTCTATTACCACCCTACTTTCCAGGTCTATTACTGTTAATGGACAGGGATTATTCTCAAAAAGATTAAAATACTTCTCTTCATGTTCAACGGACCTTTTTTCAGCATTGACCTGGTCAGACAAGTCCCTAAGAAAACCATTGATCTTCTTTACAATGAAGTCACTATCTCTGGTTATGAATATCTCTGAATGTATATAGCTAATTTTCCCTGCTTCATTTAGCACCCTGAACGCAAATTTCTTCTTATCGTGGTTCTTTATTGCTTCGTCAATTACATTCTTCGTAAACTCAAGATCTTCCGGATGTACACTTTGGAAAAAATTGTCCCACGATGCAGTCACTTCGCCTGGTTCGTATCCGAGAATACGGTAGTGCTCATCTGACCACCACGTGGTTTTCTGATCCACATCTATTTTCCAGCTGCCAAAGCGCGCTATCCGCTCTGCCTCATTCATAAAGGCCTCACGAGGCAATATATCATTCAGAAATTGTTCGCGGGTTTCGCTCAGCTTGTATTTTTCAATTGCGCGAAGTATTGCCCCGGGCAATTTTTCAAGTCGCTCCTTCAGCACATAATTAAATGTGCCGGCCTTCATCAGGCTTACCGCATATTCTTCACTTATTGGATTGGTAATGATAATGTAAGGGATATTCTTACCCCTGGCCTTAATTGTTTTAATGACCCCTGTTACTCCTTCCTGCTCCTTAAAGTTGCCGGATAAAATAACATCATGATTATCAGCTTCTAATGCTTCCAAAAAACCACTATGGGCTTGCACGTGAGAAACATTGTACCCGATTTCTGACTCTTCAAAAACGGTTCTGAGCCTGCTTGCATGAATTTCGTCCTCCTCTAACAACAGTAACCGTAACTTACTCATAATTAGAAACTTATGTTAGAATATATGCCCAAAAAGATGTCGTCAGTAGCAAATATAATTATTTCGCATTAACAATTCAATTTCTTATTTACATAATTCAACATACTCAAATCAATAAAATTCATTTATTTAGGCTATCTACCTGGAAAGTAACTTATACTCATCTATGATCTCGCGCATAGACTGCCTGGCCATTATGATCATTTTTTTGATCATGCTCATTGTATCGGGCGTTATCTCCTTTTTATGCAGGTTTGCCTCAATAGTGTCTAATAAGTGGAACAGTGAATCTGCCCCTATGATGCCCACCGAGTTCTTTAAATTATGGACTATAGACTGTAGGTTGTCGGTCTTATTGACTGCCATATCATTCTCCAACGCGTCGAGCAAAGGCGGGGTTTTGCTAAGGTATATTTCCAGTATTTCTTTTATCGCGCTCAGGTCTCCGCCTACGGCATTGCGCAAGTAGTTAATATTAGTGATCTTTTTATCCGCAACAGGCTCTTTCTTCGGTAGCAGATCCCACATTTTCTGGTTAAGCTCTGCCGGGTTAAATGGCTTAGAAATATAATCATTCATGCCCACCTTTACACAATTCTCTCTTTCTCCCTGCATTACCGATGCGGTCATCGCCATGATAGGCGTATTGCACTTTAGGTCCTTCCTTATCTTAGACGCTGTCTGCACACCGTTCATCTCCGGCATCTGTATGTCCATCAGTATCAGGTCGTAGTTATTCTGAGATACCATTTCCACTGCTTTAGCTCCCCTGTCTGCAATAGACATTTTAGCACCCCACTTTTCTATGGTGTATTTTGCCACGCGCTGGTTCATCACATTATCTTCCACCAGCAGTATGTGGTAGCCTTCCAGCGAATGTAGCACCACCTCTTTCGGTTTAGCGCTCTCCTCGCTCTCGAGTGATTTAGCCAGTTTAAAATTGAACGTGAACGTAAATGTGGTTCCCTTTCCTTCCCTGCTGATCACCTTTATCTCACCACCTTGCTGCTCTATCAGCTGCTTTGCAATGGTCAGGCCCAGCCCGGTACCACCATACTTCCTGGTAGTATCACTTTCGGCCTGGGTAAAGCTTTCAAATATAGCCTGCACTTTATTCTCAGGAATACCAATACCGGTATCCGCTACAATAAATTCCAGGTTCATTCCATCAGCCCGGTTTTCTTTTATGCGCACCTGTATGCTTATGCTACCCTTTTCGGTAAACTTGAGGGCATTATCAGCAAGGTTAAGTAACACCTGATTCAGCCTTACGGGATCTGCTACAAGCAGATCCGGCACCTGGCTATCTATCTGTGAGATCAGCTGTATACCTTTCTTATCAGCTCCGGCTTTCAATGCAAATATTACACCGTTCACCAGGTTCTTCAATGCAAAATCGGTCTCTTCAAATATCAGCTTACCCGATTGTATCTTGGTAACATCAAGAATATCATTGATGATACGGATCATATTTACAGAAGACTCCTTGATACCATCTACAAACTCTTGTTGCTCGGGTGTAAGCTGGGTTGTATTCAACAGGTTCACCATACCCACCACACCATTCATAGGTGTGCGTATCTCATGGCTCATCTTTCCCAGAAAGGTCTGCTGCATGTCTTTTGCTTCAGTAGCCAGTCTGGCAGCTTCCTGCATTGCTTCCTGTGTCTTCAGCCTTTCGGTAATGTCATAAAGGGCAAACCTATACCCAATTATGTTGTTGTTCTTAGTTATCAGTGTAGCAACCTGCTCTATCCACAGGCGCTCACCGGTCCGTATAATTATGGGAAACAAAAAGGTTGTTTCCTCTATCTTATCAAGTAATTGTTTATTATAAAATGCTATCGCTTTCTTCCGCCACTCCCCATCATATATCGAGGCGAATAGTTTACCCAAAAGATCGCGGTTGCTATAACCTATGGTCTTTTTCAACCTGCTGCTCACATAAGTAAATCGCCCCTGTGTATCGGCTGTAAACAACATCTGAGCCGACTCTTCAATAAGATTACGGTACATTGCCTCACTCTCTTCAAGTGCCTCATTAGCCTTTTTCAGCTTAGTGATATCGAAAAGTATCGCCTTCGTACTTACTACAGCACCTGCCTCATTGTAGACGGCGGTAAAATTGGCAGCCACTATTAGGTCCATCCCATCCTTACTTTTTAGGGTCAGGTGAATGTCTTTTAATGAACCATTCTTTTCAAAGAGTAATTGACTATCGGCATATGCACGCGCCGACTCTTCGGCCAGTATACTCTTTAATGCCATCCTCCCTACAACATCTTCCCGGCTATATCCCAGCCAGCTAAGTTCTGTTTCGTTGATCTCAGTAAAATACCCTTTGCTATCCGTTACATGATACCCAAATGGAGCACCTCTGAATTGGTCTGCATTTTTTATATTGATTTCGAGTGGGTGTGCGCCATTTACTTTTGCAGGTGATATCTCCTGTAACGTTCCATAAAGGCCCACCAACTGCAGCTCCTTATCCATTCGCTTCCTGATGATCGCCTTTACATTCTTCTCCACTCCCCTACGTGTCACAACCCTAAACTCCAGGATCTCCGTATTCGTTTGCCGTGATGGTTTGGTCACAGCACGGTCTACCTTTAGCGTATCCACGCGGTCCTTTCCTTTCTTGGTGACCTTCCTGAAATCCTCCGGATCTTCAATGCCTACTCTCCCGGATATCCTGTCGAATGCAGCATTTACTTTCTCTTTATCTGCAGGTGCTACAAAATTGAGCAACGTGCGGTCAACCGTATATCTATCCTCTTCATTTATCTCCAGCAGGGTATACATACCGTTGCTCCAGATAATATCATGAGTATGGATGTTCAATTCCCAGCTACCGGTTTTAGACAGCGCTTCCGCCTGGGCCAGTTGTTCACTCAACAATACTCTTGTGGTAAAGTCTATTTCATCAGAACCTGTTTGAGCTTGCGCAATGTAACCTTCTCTATCCTGCCCCTTAGTTGCCCTACGTAATTCCAGCAAGGTCATTACAGACTGCGCCAAAGTGCGGAATGCCGACCGCTGTACCTCGGTTAATTTATGCGGATTAGGCGACATTATAGAAAGGGTGCCTAATCGGTAACCTTCTTTATTGATCAATGGTACACCCGCATAATAGCTGATCCGCTTTACACCAGTAACCAATGGATTTTTAGCAAATCGAGTATCACCGAGCGGGTTGGTCACTTCAAATAGTTCATCATCCAGTATCGTGTATCGGCAAAATGATTGATCGCGCGAAAGTTCACCCATATCAAGGCCTATCCGCGATTTGATCCACTGGACATTGTCATCTATAAAGCTAATAAGGGCAATGGGTGTATTGCACACCCGTGCCGTCAATTGAGTAATATTATCAAAATCCTGCTCGGGTAACGTATCTAATATATCATAAGACCTTAAAGCCGCTATTCTACCTTCCTCATGCCTCGATAAGGGTAATTCATCCATATGCACTACCTATTGATAAAATAATTTATAGCAATATTAGTAAACCGAATTGAGAATAAGTCCATATATAACATCCCTCAGTGTTAATGTCAGAAACATATAGACATTTTCACCTTCTTGTTATTTATAATAGCTTTTAATTAAGATTTTTGTCGAGAAAATTCGCCCCGGAGTTAATGGTAATCCCTTATTGACTCACACAGATGCGATGGTTTGCTCTACTGCTGTGTACAGGTTGTGGTAAGACCCCTGCAGTGAAATTAGCTCATCGTGGCTCCCTCTTTCAGTGATCACACCATGGTCCATTACGATGATCTCATCGGCCATGCGAATAGTGGAAAGACGATGAGCTATAACTATCGACGTACGTCCTTTAATCAAAGTATCAATGGCATGTTGTATCAATTGCTCACTCTCACTGTCCACTGAAGAGGTAGCCTCATCGAGAATGAGTATGGACGGATTATACAGCAATGCACGGGCAAATGACAATAGCTGACGCTGGCCCTGCGATAGTGTATTGCCCCGCTCCATAATATCGAAATGATAACCACCGGGCAGGCGCATAATGAAATCATGTATGCCCAGTATCTTGGCCACTTCCTCTACTTTACTTACCGGTATATCGGTGTTGCGCAATGTAATATTATCATAGATAGTTCCGGAGAACAGAAACACGTCCTGAAGTACTATGCCCACATGTTGGCGAAGAGTATAAATGTCATATTCATTCAGGTTAATACCGTCTATGAATATCTCCCCGCTGCTGATCTCATACTGTCGGTTAAGAATGCTTATCAATGATGATTTGCCGGCACCTGTATGACCTACCACCGCCATTGTCTTACCTGCATCCAACTTAAAGGAAACACCCTTCAACACCGGCACCCCTTCTTTATAACTAAACCGCACATCTTTAAATTCTACTGCGCCCTTAATAGTTGCAGGCTGCAAGGTGCCATTATGCTGCATATTCTCCTGGCTGTCCAATATGCCAAATACACGCTCACCGGCTATCACACCCATTTGCAAGACATTGAATTTATCGGCCAGCATACGTAGCGGACGAAACAGCAGGTTGATATACATCACAAACGCTATGATCACCCCTATAGATGCGCCATGATGCAGGTATCTTACTGCGCCATACCATACCAGCAACCCCAACGACAACGCAAGGATAATCTCCACCACCGGGAAGAAAACAGAATAAGCAAAGATACCTTTGATGTTAGCATTACGATGTTCCTTATTGATCTCTTTAAATTTGTTCATCTCCCGCTGCTCGGCAGCAAATACCTGCACTATATACATACCGGTAAGGTGCTCCTGCACAAACGCATTGAGTGCAGCCACAGCATTGCGCACCCGCTGAAAAGACTTATTCACGCTTTCCTTAAAGATATATGTAGCTACTATAAGAATTGGGAACACCGCCAAACAGACCAGTGTTAACCGCCAGTCTGTAAACAGCATTACGGTGATAATAGAGAGAATCGTCATTACATCTGCAGCTATAGATATGATACCTTCAGAGAACACATCATTCACAGATTCCAGGTCATTGACAGTGCGTGTGGTCAGCATACCTATTGCGTTCTTATCGTAGTAGGCAATATTCTGGAAAAGTATCTTTTTGAACACAGCTTTACGGATATCATTCACCACAGTTTGCCCCAACCAGTTGATACGATACATAAACCAGAACCGAACAAAACTCTCCACCATCAATATGCCCAACTGTAGTACACTTATCCTGATAAGCGCATCCAGCATATGCCCCTTTATGTAATGATCTACAGAAAACTGAATAAGATACGGCCGTAACGGAGAAACCATAGCCAGACTAATAGACAAGAACAAAGAAAACAGCAACGTTTTCTTATACGGTGCAGTATAAGAAAACAACCTCCGCAACAAATGCAGATCAATCAGCTTCTTCTTGGGTTCTTTAGTCTTACTCATTTGTTATTTAGTCCTTTTCATCACATCTGCGCCCCCGAATGTCATGGTGAGCCTGAGTTTACACTGAGCCTGCCGAAGTGCCGAACCACAACATTCCCATGGGACGTATGCGCTCTTTGCGTACACCATCTCCAACTAACACAATGCTACTCCTCGTTAGCCTGCATCAAATAAGCCTTAATAAAATCATCTATCTCTCCATCCATCACCGGGCCCACATTACCTACTTCATAGTCTGTACGGTGGTCTTTGATCATTTTATACGGGTGAAACACATACGAACGTATCTGCGACCCCCACTCTATTTTCTTCTTATTGGCATTATTGGCATTCAGCACTTCCTGGCGCTTGCGTAGTTCCTCTTCATACAAGCGACTCTTCAACATGGTCATTGCCTTTTCGCGGTTCTCTCCCTGTGTACGCGCTATCTGGCACTCTACTATTATTCCACTCGGAATGTGCTTCAACCTAACCGCCGTTTCCACCTTGTTCACATTCTGTCCGCCCGATCCGCCTGATCTGAAGAACGCCCATTCCACATCCGCCGGACTCACCTGTATATCTATTGTATCATCTATCACCGGGTAAACATA
>CANBQQ010000053.1 GCA_947371715.1 Flavipsychrobacter stenotrophus | reverse complement strand
AACCGAAAGGCAGAACGATTCCGCTAGGCAAGAACAACTGGATGAGGGCTGCAGCAATATTGGTGATGCTGATAGGATGCGGAGCGATCTATTATTTCGCTGCAGGGCCCGGCAGTACTATAACTACGCAGGCAGGCGATGTAGCTATGTCGACAACCCTACCCGATGGTTCGGTAGTGACGCTGAACAGGAATTCATCTATAAGCTACCCTGCTACATTCAGCGGAGGAACGAGACATGTGGTACTGAAAGGAGAGGCCTTCTTTAATGTTACGCCCGACAAAACGAAACCCTTTATCATTGATGCCGATAACAGCAGCATAAAGGTAGTGGGTACTTCATTTAATGTGAAGAGCAATGATGATAAAACAGAAGTAGTTGTAGAAACAGGAATAGTAGAGGTGGCCAAGAAACAATATGCTATAAGAGTATTGCCACACCAGAAAGCGATAGTACTGAAACAAGAGCAAAAGCCGGTAATGGAAAACAGTACAGACGTATTGTACAACTACTACAGAACAAAGGAGTTTGTTTGCGATCACACCCCTCTGTATAAACTGACGGATATACTCAATGAGGCGTTTGATGTGCATATAGTTATTGCGTCGGCAACACTCAAAAACATACCTATTAATAGCACCTACCACGAGCAAAGCCTGGATGCCATAATGGAGAATATAAAATTGCTGACAGGTGCAACTGTGGAAAAAAACGGCAACGAAATAATAATAAAATAGCCTCATCTGCCGTACCTTTCGCACATGCGCTTTACCGTGAAAAACCTACTGTTATTTATACTGGTGGCTATACTTAGCCATCAGTATAGCTATGCGCAGGGACTGCTGGATAAAAAAGTTACGTTAACACTTAATAAAAGGCCGGTGAAAGAAGTGCTGAACACGATCAGCAACCAGGGAGGCTTTTACTTTTCATACATCAGCACCACTATTAACAATGATAGCCTTATCAGTATTGCTGTTCATAATAAAACAGTTAAGCAAACACTCGATCTTATTTTCGGAGACAAATGCCAGTATAAGGAAAGTGACAAACACATTATTATACAACCGTCGGCCAAAGAGAAATGGTACGCCATATCGGGGTATGTAACCGACAGGCTTACGGGTATAGGCATAAGTGATGTGAGCGTATTTGAACGACAAACGCTTGCCTCTACGCTTACAGCGGCAGATGGCCATTTCAGGCTGCTGATAAAGGAAAGCGACCGATACCCTGTAGCTAAGGTGACTGTGACCATGGGCTCTTTTTATGAAGATACCACAATGTTGTTTACACAGGGGTACGACCAGCAGCTGAATATATCATTGCCTCCATCCAATCATTCATTGCAGGAGGTAGAGATCAACAGGTATTCGGGGGTGGAAAGATCGTGGCTGGGTAAGCACTTGTTCTCCACAAAGCTGCGTAAGCAGAGTGCTAACCTGAGTAAATTCTTTGTAGATAAACCCATTCAATTTTCGCTGACCCCGGGCCTGGGTTCTCATGGCAAACTGAGCGGGCAGGTGGTGAATACATTTTCGTTCAATGCACTTGGCGGTTATGCGGCGGGAGTAGATGGTTTTGAATTAGGAGGACTCTTTAACATTGACAAGAAGGATGTAAAATATGTGCAGGTAGCGGGGCTATTTAATGTAGTAAGCGGCAATACAGATGGTGTGCAGATAGCAGGTATAACCAACAGGGTAAATGACTCTATGAACGGACTGCAGATATCGGGCATTCACAGCAGGATAAAAGGCAGTGTAAAAGGCATGACAGTTGCCGGCATAAAGAGCTACGTTGATGGAAACTACAAGGGATTCCAATTGTCGGGGATTGCTAACACTATAGAAAACGACCAGCAAGACAGCATGGCTATGGAAGGTTTTCAACTATCGGGTATAAGAAACAAAACCTATGGCAATGTGGAAGGGGTACAAATGGCAGGGCTGATCAACGTAGCGAAGGGAGATGTGAACGGAGTGCAGGCATCTGCTATCTTCAACCGCGCTAAAAAGGTAAAAGGTGTGCAGATAGGGTTTGTAAATATTGCAGATACGGTAGATGGCTACTGCATAGGGTTTGTGAACATAGTAAAGAAGGGCTACCATACCTTATGCTTATCTACCAATGAGGTATTCAACACGAACATATCCTTCCAGGGCGGCAATAAGAAGTTATACGGCATCTATACAGTGAGCTTCAACATTAATCCCGACAGAAAGGCTTTTGGCTTAGGCTATGGCATAGGAACACAAAGGCGCATAACCCCGAAGACAGCATTCCTTGCAGAGTTAACAACAGCCGCTATGTACACAGTAGACACCACCACTCCCAACATCATTAAATTCCGCACAGGATTTATATTCGAGATCACGAAGAAAATATCCGTTCACTTTGGACCATCTATATCACTCGGTGTTCCATTCAGAGGTCCGTATAAGCAAGGCTACCAGACGCTTAGTCCTGATGATAAATTGTATGAAGTTTACAAAGGCACTAAGGTATCTTCATGGATAGGCTGGCAGGCAGGGATCAATATTTTTTAGGGCGGAGGGTTACTATTCTTTAGTTTAAAGAAATTCGCTAAATCAGACATGCGATACCTTCGGCATCGACCCCATTTACAATCTGATTTTTCTATAGACATATGATACCTTCGGCATCATGACATGTATTTAGCGCCACACAAAATGGAATGGGTTGAAACCCATCGCTATTTATGCCGCTGCTGCCGATAGGCAGCTATCCCTTACCCAAATTTTCGTATTGTGATTCTTGAACTTGGTTAGCTATCATTTGCAACGACCTTTAGGTCGTGGTATAAAATGAAAAAGTAAAAGGCTTTAGCCGAAATAGAACATAATATGCACTGTACATGGATAATTTCGGCTAAAGCCATAATTTAAAGTCTCTGTGATCCACGACCTGAAGGTCGCGGCAAATGATATATTCCGTAAATCAGTTACTGAGATTTGGGTAAAGGGTAGCTACCGGTAGGCGGGCATTCAGCGATTGACCGAAAGCTTTAAATTCCTGACATTAAATCTACGGTACTAATCAACATGGCGCACGGTTCATGTTTTACCGATTATGCATTAAAAAAACGTGATTGATTTGATCGGGCGCGAACCTACGGCTCGCGAATAATGGAGGGGTTATATGATGCTACAAACCATTTGCACCTACGGCGCAATGACATGTATTGAATGCCACCCTTTGATGTATAATTGGTGTTATGTGGAGACGCAATTATGCGTCCTTTACGCTTCATGGTAACAGAGAGATCAGTCTTCTACCAATTTAAAAGATGTGCCTTTAACAACTAATTTAATTTTCGGCATAGGGGTATAAAGACTGCTGGCTGTCATATTTCAAACAACAGAAATTATGACATCGAAGATCTTAACCCTTGCAGCATTTATACTTGGTTTTACGCAAACACCGTACGCACAAACATTACACCAGCATGTGAACATAGGGCTGGTATATCCGCTCAGTACTAATGGAGTTCATGCGGGGCAATACAACAATTTACTTTCTCTTAATGCCATAGCAGGGGTGTCCGCTTCAGAGAATGGGCTTTGCCTTGCAGGCGTATCGAACACCGTTAAAGATAGCGCCAGCGGACTGGTTGCGGCTGGTGTGGTAAATGTTATTGGCGGTAATGCAAAAGGCGTGCTGGCAGCGGGTGTGGTAAACATAGTAAAAGGGCAGGTAACGGGTATGCAGGCATCAGGGTTTATCAATGTGTGCGGCAGCATAAATGGCATACAAACAGCAGGGTTTTGCAATGTAGCTCGTGGCAATGTAAATGGCTTACAGTATGCAGGATTTGTGAACAAGGCAAGGAATGTAAATGTACAGTATGCGGGGTTCACCAACATTGCCGACTCTGTGCGCGGCGGACAGTTTGCTGGTTTCAACAATACTGCATTGGGCACTGTAAATGGTGTGCAGGTGGCAGGATTCAGTAATGAAGCACAGAATGTACACACCCAGATCTCGGGATTCATCAACACCGCACGCAATGTGGAAGGTGCGCAAATAGCCGGCTTTATAAACGTAGCGAAGAAAGTAAAAGGTGTGCAGCTATCGGGATTTATGAATATTGCTGATAGCAGCGATTATCCTATTGGTCTCATCAACCTGATAAAGAAAGGGGAGAAGGCAATAGGTGTAAGTGTTGATGAAACAGGCACTACTATGGCTACTTTCAGATCAGGCGGCAGGGTGCTGTATGGTATGGTAGGTGCAGGCATCAACAACTATAAAAGCGACGGCTTGTATGCCATAGGAGCCGGACTAGGAGCCCATCTGCTCATGACCAAACACTTTAGGATAAATGTGGAAGCAGCTGTGAATACCCTCTCGGGATTTAACAACAAATACTTCATCAATACAGGATTGCGTATATACCCATCTTTTAAAATTGCCCGCGTAGAATTATACGGAGGTCCGTCAATAAACTATGGTGCTTACTCCCGACGTCTTGACAATTATGGTGTAAGCAATACCATATGGTCGAGCAACTATTACAGCTATAAACAAGATCTTCATTTTGGTGTTGTAGGCGGCGTGCAGGTACATATCTAAGTAAAAAGTGGTTGCATAAATACCTATGCTTCGTTTACTCCCGCGGCAATGCCAGTAAGTTAAGAGAATTTCGCTTATACAAACATGCGATACCTTCGGCATCGGAATCATATACAATCTGGTTTTTTACTATAGACATATGATACCTTCGGCATCATCACATGCTGTTAGCGCCTTAACTTAATGGCATTGCCCTACGGGGCGCTGTGCAAGCGGCATAATAGTGCTACAAAGCTTTTGCACTTAACGGCGCAATGACACGAAACGACGTCAGTCTTTAATTCGCCTGCTGTCAGTCTCTGACCCACGGACACCTGCGCAGGTTCTCTCTGAGATAAAATCAACAAAAAAAATTTCAAGCCAGATAGGGGTATCTCTCTCAACAATTGTCATCTATACATAACAACAAATTATACACACTTAAACAACTTAAACAGCTTAAAACAAGTAACAATGAAAACATTAATTTTCTCTCTCCTTTGCGCAGCAGTGCTTTTCGTAACCCCATCATGCAACAAAATCTCAGGCGACGGTCCTGTAGTATCACAGAAGCTTAATATCACCGGCTTTACCGGTATATACGCAGGCATAGACGGTGATGTTTATTTCACCCAGGATTCTGTATTTAAAGTAGAAATAGTAGGACAGTCGAACATCATCAGCCACATACAAACTTATGTCGAGAACGGTGTGCTACAGATGCACTTTGAACCATTGGCCAACATAGGCAGACACACACGCGTGACCGCGTATGTAAGTGCACCATCGGCCTACAACCTGGGTATTAACGGATCAGGTACATTAAAGGTACTACAGCCAATCATCTCCAGCGACCTGAGCCTGAAAGTAAACGGATCGGGTGATATATATGTGGCACAACTTACCGGCACCAACCTATATGGCAACATCAGTGGATCGGGCAATATAAATATTGGTGCAGGTAGTGTAAGAAACGAATCACTACAGATAAGCGGAAGCGGCACAATTGACCTGTTTAACATCTATGCGAGAACGGTTGATTCCCGCACCAGCGGATCGGGTACTACAAAGGTGAATGTAAGTGATGACCTTACAGTGAACATATCCGGTAGCGGTGATGTATATTACATGGGCAATCCAAGTGTACATTCTTCTATTTCAGGATCAGGTAAAGTAATTCACTACTGAAAACACTTCATCATCGAAAACATATTGTCTTACAGGCAAGACATCATAGACAGCATGCAATACTACAGGTATCGCAGGTTATTAAAAAGCACACACTACCATGAATAAGATCTCCATTTATGTCTTCTTCCTCATAGCTATATGCACCAATACCAACGTGTCAATAGCGCAGGATGCACCGATACCCACCATGCAAAATTTAACGGGCAACGTATACGATGAAGCATCTAGAACACCACTGTCGGGTGTAGTTATTCTGCAACTGAATACAGGTGTCGCACTCAATGGAGCCGTTACTGATTCGGCAGGACACTTTAAGATTGCCGTGCCAATTGGCAGGCAAACATTTAAGCTCACGTATATGGGCTATGAGAGCCGCGTGATCAATGACGTGATCGTTACGGCAGGAAAGGAAGTCAACCTGAACATAGCCATGCAGGAGGCCCTGCATAAACTGAACGAAGTAACGGTAGTGTACAACAAGGCCAAAGACAAGACCCGCACCAACAATGACATGGCGCAGGTTAGCGCCCGCTCATTCAACGTAGAAGAAACGAAGAAGTATGCCGGTGCGCTGGGAGACCCATCGCGCATGGCGGCCAACTTTGCCGGTGTGGCATCGGGCAATGACGCAACTAATGACATAGTGGTGAGAGGTAATTCTCCATCGGGGATGCTTTGGCAGTTGGGTGGACTGAACATACCTAACCCTAACCACTACGGATCGTTGGGCAGTACGGGCGGACCGGTAAGCATGATCAACAACAATAACATCGATAAGTCTGACTTTATTACCAGTGCATTTCCGGCACAATATGGCAATGCGGTAGCCGGAGTGTTTGATATCAAACTAAGAGACGGCAATAAGGATAAGAAGGAGTTTATGGCGCAGGTAGGGTTCAATGGTTTTGAACTGGGTGCTGAAGGCCCATTGGGCAAGAAGAAGAACACATCTTATCTTATCAACTACAGATACTCAACATTAGGATTGTTCCAGACGCTGGGTATCAATTTTGGTACGGGTTCTGCAACTCCCTTCTACCAGGATCTGAACTATAAAATAACGACGCAAGTAAGTAAGACCGCCAAAGTGAGCCTGTTCGGTATTGCCGGACTAAGTTCAATAGATTTCCTGGGTAAAGATGTAGACAGCACAAAGACCGAACTGTATGGTGGCGACCCTTATGCCAACCAGATGAGCAGGTATGCTACAACAATAACAGGACTCAGCTACGAACAGCGTCTTTCGTCTAAAACCTTTACCCGCCTTACTCTTGGGTATTCTTCTACCTACGAAAAGTATAATGAAGATTCGCTTAGCTATATAGGTAACTCTGTTATCCCAACCTACTATCACAAATTCACCACCGGCAAAATGTCGGCTATATGGATGATAGCACATAAGCTGAGTGCAAAGGATAATGTAGAAGCTGGTATAACGTATGACCACACCAACTTCTTCCTTAACGACAAGCAACTGCACCCGGGCAGCCCCGATGAAGTATACGTGGACAATAAAGGGAACTATGGGCTGGCGCAAGGCTATGCACAATGGAAACACAGGTTTACCAACAATTTTGCAGCAGTAGGCGGTATGCACTTCCAATACCTTACCATAAGTAATTCTGTTGCTGCTGAGCCGCGCGTGAGCTTCAGGTATGCGTTCAACAGCAAGCAGGCCTTGAGTGCAGGCTATGGATTGCACCACCAGGCGCAAAACCTCTACACCTATTATGCACAGACTGAAACAGCAACCGGCATAAGCTATACCAACAAAGACCTTGGCTTTACCCGCAGCAATCATTTTGTGCTTACTTACGACTGGAACATAACTGAAAACCTGCGACTGAAAGCAGAGACCTATTATCAGGCATTAGCGAATATCCCGGTTGAACGTACTTCATCAGCATACTCAGAAGTGAATTCAGGAGCCAATTTCAATAACTCATTTGCAGATAGCCTTGTCAATAAAGGCACAGGTCGTAACTATGGTGCGGAGATAACATTGGAGCGTTTCTTCAACAAGGGATATTACTTCCTGTTTACCACATCACTGTTCCAATCTTACTACAAGGGCAGCGATGGTGTAGAGCGCAATACAGCCTTCAATACCAATTATGTATTCAATGCATTGGCTGGTAAGGAATTTAAGCTGGGTACTAAAGGAAGCGTGCTAGCACTTAACCTGAAGTTGACCACAGTTGGTGGCAGATACCTTACTCCTATAGACCTGGAACAATCTCGCATTGAGGGTAAGGCAGTATATAAGGTAGAGCAGGCATTCTCAGAAAAACAATCTCCTTACCTGAGGGCAGACGTAAAGATCGCGTACCGCAAGGAATACAAAAAAAGCACACTTGAGGTAGCGCTAGATATGCAGAACATCACCAACAACCAGAACGTATTTACCAAGGGCTACGATGCAAAAGCAGGTAAGATAGTTACCGTGTATCAGCAGAGTTTCTTCCCTATTCCCATGATCAGGTATACATTCTAAAAGCAACTAAATAGTGGACATATTTGGTGACCTACGCCCTATCAATGTTAGTCAAAGAGACCTATAGCCCCTGTCATTAAAATAGCCGCCACATTTGTGACGGCTATTTTTGTAATTCACTAACAATTTCAATTATTTATAGATCAATACTTCATTTTTTCCGTCACTTGTCTTACAGGCTCTGTACATACCCTCGCTATTAAACGGCATTTCAATGTTGCCCTGTTTGTCCAGGGCTATAAGTCCGCCTTCGCCGCCTATCTTTACCAGCTTATCATGCACTACTATGTCGCAGGCTTCTTTCAATGAAAGACCTTTGTAGTCTATTAGACAGGAGATATCATATGCCACTACCGAGCGGATGAACAGCTCGCCAACACCGGTGCAGGATATGGCGCAGGTATTATTGTTGGCATACGTGCCTGCACCTATTACGGGGCTATCACCTATACGTCCGAATTTCTTATTGGTCAGTCCACCAGTACTGGTTGCAGCTGCAAGGTTGCCATTTATATCAAGGGCTACAGCTCCCACTGTGCCAAATTTCTTGTCCGTTTTTTCTTCTTCCTTAACGGTATGGTCCAGTTGCACTACATCATCTTTTAGTGCCTGCTGCCACTGATGGTAGCGCTGCTCTGTGTAGAAGTAAGCATCCTCTTCCATTGCCATACCTTGCGCCCTTGCAAATTCTTCGGCACCCACACCCGCCAGCATTACATGGCCGCTATGCTCCATCACAGCCCTGGCCACTTGTACCGGGTTCTTTACATGTGCTATACCACATACTGCGCCTGCAGCCAGGGTTTTACCATCCATTAGTGCTGCATCCATTTCCTGCATACCCTTGTTGTTAAATACGCTGCCTTTGCCTGCGTTAAACAACGGAAAATCTTCAAGGCTGGTGACAGCTGCTTCTATTGCATCAACGGCACTACCGCCGGCTTCCAGTATCCTATAACCTGCATCTATGGCATTCTGCAAGCCTGTTTCATACTGCAGTTGCAGTTCGGGGGTCATTGTGCTGCGTAAAATGGTACCCGCACCGCCATGTATGGCAATGCAATATTTTTGTGTCATATACCTTTATTTCTGTGTAAGAAGATAAAAGTAGTGTTTTTATCTGTGGAAGGAAATTGAAAAATCGCCTATTGCTGACTCAGCAGCTTATACTCCTCATTGGAGATCATCTTGTAGTCGGCAGGAATACGGAAGATTGCGTTCTCAACCGGCGACTGGCTTACCGATTCAGCCACCATGTGCATAGTAAACCCTTTTACGTCATCGGAGTAAGTGTATTCTAATGGCAGAAAGCGGGCATCGGGAAAGCGTTCATAGGTGATAGTTTTGTCAGGGTACCAGTCGAGGCTAACATATAAATTGGCCTTCGATCCGTTTTTATAGACCAATACTGTTTTCATGGCCTTCTTCCCTGCAATAACCTTTTCCTTGTCCGGATCTTCCAGCATAGTAAATCCTTTATAGGGTTCCTGCCTGCTGCTCATTTCGTCCATAGATAGCTGTATGGCGTATTTCCTGCCATTATTAGATCTCAGCGAATAGACGGTATTGTCATTGGTGTTGATCAACTCCACATTCTCAAAACCATTGCTCAGTTTCAGTTCCTTTCTTATAAAGCCATTCTTGAACGTAAATATATAAGTACCCGTAAACGTTGCCTTGACCTTGTTCTTAAACTCCACTTTATACTTTACAGTCCCTTCAGTAAACGGGCGCTGTGCCGTGGCAACGTCCACAGAAAGCAGAAGAAATGACAGTAAAAAGAGTACTTTGTTTTTCATTGTTTGTCTTGGTAATTCAGGGCAATTGAGATATAGAAAATATGGATACAATTTACGCAATCTGCTTTATTCACAACACTTTTGGTTAAATTATATTTACACTCCGACCATTAAAGCTGTAGAATTCGTACATTGCTTGTTGATATTATAACAAGTTTGGTGCCATGATTTTTTTGAAGAAGTTGACTAAAGCAAAAGGATTTATTGCAGGTGCTGCCCTATCGGCAACTGCATTCTTTTTTATACATGCCCGCTCGGCAGACGATCCCTATTTTGAAATTTCCAAGAACCTCGATATTTACACCAATCTCTTCAAGGAGCTGAACACCTATTATGTAGATCCTATTGAACCGGGTAAACTGGTAAAAACGGGGGTTGACGCTATGCTGGACGACCTGGACCCGTATACCAACTACATTACGGAGTCTGATGTAGAGGATTATGAATTTATGACCACAGGTAAGTATGGTGGTATAGGCGCTAATATGCACCGCAAGGGTGATGATATTTTTGTAGGCGATGTTTACGAAAATAGCCCGGCACAAAAGGCAGGCCTGCACCCGGGCGATGTGGTGATATCGGTAGACAATCAACAGGTAAAAGGAAAGAGCGTAGATGATCTGAGTCTTCTATTAAAAGGATCTCCGGGTACTCAACTTACCTTAAAGATCAAAGATGCTTACACCGGTGTAGAATCTTCCAAGATCATTACCCGTGGCGAAATTGAGATCTCCAGTGTTCCTTATGCTTCTCTAATTGGTCCGGGTAAAGATATTGCTTATGTAAAGCTCACACAGTTTACTCAGGGATGTGCGCGCCAGGTAAGAAATGCTTACGACAGTCTGAAGAAAGCACAACCTGCCCTGAAAGGCCTGGTGCTGGATGTGAGAAATAACCCCGGCGGATTGGTAGATGAAGCCGTGAATATCTGCAACATATTTGTAGACCGCGACCAGACAGTTGTTACCACACGTGGTAAGATACCTGATATGGACAAAGACTATAAAACAGCAGGTACGGTATGGAACAAAGATCTTCCGCTTACTGTGCTGGTCAATAAGTCTTCTGCATCGGCATCTGAGATAGTGGCAGGCACTATGCAAGACCTCGACAGGGGTGTGATCATAGGAGAACGCTCTTATGGCAAAGGCCTGGTGCAGGTAACCCGCCCTCTGGGTTTTAATGCGCATCTTAAACTCACCATTGCCCGCTATTACACGCCCAGTGGCCGTTGCATACAGGCACTCGACTATACACATCGTAATGCAGACCATTCTGTAAGTACATTTGCAGACTC
Organism: Flavipsychrobacter stenotrophus; assembly: GCA_947371715.1. GTDB lineage: Bacteria > Bacteroidota > Bacteroidia > Chitinophagales > Chitinophagaceae > Flavipsychrobacter > Flavipsychrobacter stenotropha_C. The sequence continues at coordinate 35 of CANBQQ010000053.1, read as the reverse complement.
CCTAAAGAAATCATACAAAACCCGCAATGGCCGTA